>CBDUCC010000001.1:0-35290 GCA_965365555.1 uncultured Myxococcales bacterium
GTCTACGTGTCTTCGCCGGGATGTTTCGCACGCATCCGCCGCTCGACGAGCGCATCCGTAGGCTCGAACCGCAATGGAACGGTCGGTTTCCCGAGGTCGACATGCCGTCCATCGCCGACGGGATGAGCACCCCGCCAGGGCCGCCCGCCGGTGACCTCCTCGCGTTTGCGGAGGCGCCCTCCGAGGAGGCCGTCAACGATGCGATTCTGCACATCGGCAGCCCGAGGCCGGAGCAGATCAATTTTGCCCGTTCACTCCATGCCGCACTTCCCGAGATCTGGCGTCATGCGGTTCATCAGGAGCCAATGGCCCAGGCCATCGTGTTCGGGCTTCTCCTATCAGCGGACGAGATCCGTCGAGGCACCGAGCTCGTTGCACTTGCCGAGCTCACCGATCCGCCGACCGCCGATCTCGCACTTCGGTTTCATGCCGAGTCGCGAGAGCTTTCTTCTGCGCACAAGATTGCTCTCGTCGACATCATGATGCCCACACTTCGAGGGCTTTCTGTGGAGGAGTGGGACCGATTTCGAGTAGCCATCGATGCCCTGATGCGAAGTGACCGCCGCATCGACCTCTTCGAGTATACGCTGAGCCGGATGATCCAGCGCCATCTGACGAGGTTTTTCGAGGAGAGGGGACCTACTGCCGTGCAGCATCGATCTCTCAAGCGCCTGCAACCCGATGCGCGCGTACTTCTATCCACGCTCGCACGCACCGGGAGCCGCAACGAGGAGGAGGCTACCATCGCATTTCGACACGGCGTGCACGCACTGCCACTTCGCGGTGAGGCCGCCAGGTTGCTGCCCAGCAGCCGCTGCACGCTCGCGGCCGTCGACGAGGCACTCGCTCGCTACGATGCCGCCACTCCGGCGCTCAAGCGAAGTCTCATGCTGGCGTGTGCAGCGGCCGTCATGGCGGACGACCGAGTGACCGATCCCGAGGCGGAGCTCCTGCGGGCCATCGGTGACGGGCTCGATTGTCCAGTTCCTCCTTTTGTGCAATCTCGCTAGCGTCGAGGGAGAGGTATGGACACACACAACGTATATGAGACGGACGACGAGGTTCAGGCGCTGGCGCTCCAGGAAGCGCTAGAGTCCGCCGGAATCGCTGCTGTCCTCGTCAATCATCGTGACACCGCCTACCCCGGAATCACCGACCGGCTCCGGCATGGCACCGAGATTCGAGTCGAGGCCGACCAGGTCGGCGCGGCGACCCAGCTGATCGAGGAGTTTCTGGCCGCTCAACCCGTGGAAGGGCCTCCCATTGCCCCTCCGCCGAGCGCGGGACCGGCGCCCGGTGTGAAGGGACCGGGGTGGCTCGTCATCAGCCTGATATTACTCGGTTTATTGGGAGCGGCAGCTTATTTACTAAATGGCAATTAAGTCTTGGATCTCATCCGGATCTGCGCTACTAATTAACGATTAGTAAAGGACGCGCACCGATGGATGTGATGCAGACATACGAACTCCGGGAGCTGGCCAAGCTCCTCAACTGGAACCCCGCCCACTGCAAGGTGATCCTGCGCCAGTTGGGTGCGGATCCGACGCAGCCGATCGACGAAGATACGGCCGCCAAGGTCGCCCAGAAGATTCGCCGCGCCTGGCCGCCGGTCGCTGCCTAAACGGCGTCCTCCCGGATCAGCGCGGCGGCTCGTTCGCCGATCATCATGCTGGGCGCGTTCGTGTTGCCGCCCGTCACCATCGGCATGATCGACGCATCCGCCACACGCAGTCCGTCCACACCCCGTACACGCAGCCTTGGGTCCACGACGGCGCTGCCATCGACACCCATCTTACACGTTCCCACGGGGTGATAGACTGTTGTCGCTCGGAGCTTGATCTCTTCGACGAGCGCTTCGTCACTCGAACGTTCCGGTCCCGGCGTGAGCTCTTGTCGAAGGTGCACCGACATCGCGGGGTGCGCGCATATCGCCCGGCATATTCGGATGGCGCGCAATAGGAGTTGCAGATCTTCGGGCTCTTCGAGGAACGCTGGGTCGATCTGCGGTGCATCTCCCGGCCGACTGGAGCTCAACAGAAGCTGGCCTCGGCTCTTTGGGTAGATGAGGGTTGCCATCACCGTGAGACAATGACCGGTATCGATCTCCGGTGGCTCCGGCCCGTCTTGGTTCGGACTCGGATACCCCCAAGGTAGGGTGTGGATCTGAACGTCCGGGATTCGGGCGGCCTCGTGACTCTTGATGAACGCCCCGGCTTCGAACACGGTGCGACCGAACCATCCATTGCCGGCCAGGTACTCCTTCATCATCCCGCCGAAGAAGTGGAAAGCGGTGCCGCGATGGAGGCTCGTTGGTGCGCGATACACGAGCGGCACGAACAGGTGATCGTGCAGGTTCCCGCCGACCCCCGGCGAGTCTACAACCACTTCGATGCCATGGGAGCGGAGGTGTGCGGCGGGCCCGATTCCAGAGAGCATGAGGAGCTGTGGGGAACCGATTGCGCCTCCCGAAACGACCACTTCTCGCGTGGCGCGAGCTCGATGCATCCCGTCCGGCTGCTCGTAATCAACGCCGACCGCACGTCCGTCTTCGATCACGAGACGATGAGCGAAAGCACGCATCTCGACGCGAAAGTTCGGTCGCTCGAGTGCCGGCTGCACGTAGCACTCGCCAACGCCACTTCGAACACCATCCGCCGCCGACATCTGGAACATCGAGGCGCACTCCTGGTTCTCTGCGTTGAAATCGTCTCCGATGGGTACACCGCACACGGACGAGGTTGCCTCGATGAAGGCGTTCGACACGGGGCTGATCTGGGTGGCGGGATGGCGCGAGATTCGGACGGGGCCGTCTCCGCCATGGTATTCACTTTCGCCGTCTTGGTGCGACTCGAGCTTCTTGTAGAAGGGAAGGACGTCGTCGTAGCTCCACCCCTCGCAGCCTGCAGCCGCCCAGTCATCGTAGTTCTGCCGATGACCTCGAAGGTACAGCATTCCGTTGACCGAGCTCGAGCCGCCGATGACTTTGCCGCGCGTGTATGGAAGTCGGCGTCCATTGAGGTGCGCTTGCGGCACCGTGGTGAAGCCCCAGTCGTACTTCTTCTTCAGTTGCTTCACCTGTTGGACCAGGCTGATCATCCCGGGCTTGCGAACGAAGGTGGTTCGATCCGAGCCACCTGCCTCGAGCAGTAGGACCCGCAGAGCCGGATCCTCCGAGAGCCGGCTCGCGATGATCCCGCCGGCCGATCCCGAGCCTACGACGATGTAGTCGTACTCGTCCGAGTGGTTCGGGTTCCGAGGCAGAGTGAATTTTCGCATTCCGATCCGTAAGTTCCTGAAATCAAGTTTGTTTTGGGGGGGCTGCGTGTCCCAGGGCGGGGATGAGGCCGGAGTGGCGCCGGGCTCGACGGGCGAGGGCGCTGAGCAGCACCTCTTTGGGGCCCACGATGCGCACGCGCTGCCGGGCGCGGCTCAAGGCGGTGTAGAGCAGCTCGCGGGTGAGAAGTGGTGCGTCCTCCTCCGGCAGAATCAGCAGGACTTCATCGAACTCGGAGCCTTGCGCTTTGTGAACGCTGAGCGCGTACGCATCCGAATAGCGCGGAAGACGGGCCTCCGCGATCGCGCGCGCCTTTCCTTCCTCGCCCTGGATATACCCTATGCGCAGCTCGCCTTCTCGGATCATCGCGAAGTCACCATTGTACACTCGCAGCTCGTTGCTGTTCTCCTCGATCAGGATCGGATGCGCGGGCGCGAAGCTCGAGCCTCGCACGGTCAGGCGTTCTTGGATCGCGGCACTGAGGCGACGCGTCCCTCTTGGGCCCTTGCGAAACGGAGTCAGCACCACGTACTCCTCGCGCTTTTTGAAATGCTCTTCGACGTCGGTCGTCTCCACGATGGACGTCCATCGTTTCGCCGACCGGTCGAGCTCCTCCGACAGATTCTCGCCCGGCGACCAGACGATGTCCTCCTGCCCCGATCCCTCGACAAGCCCCTCCACGCGTTCGCGATCGCCAGCTCGAACCGCCTCGATCATCTTGCCTAGGGGCCGGGTTGCGTCGTAGCGGTACGTCTTGGTGAGAGTGGTCATTCGGTTCTTCCACCAGGTCTCAGAGCCTGCGGTCACCAGGTCTTGGAGAACCGAGCCCGCTTCGACTGAGGTCAACTGGTTCGGATCGCCGACGACGATCAGTCTTGCATCCGGTCTCGTCGCTTGGAGAAGCTGGTGCATCAGCGCCAGGTCGATCATCGAGGCTTCGTCGACTACGATGACGTCGGCCTCGAGTGGCCGCTCGGCGTTTCGGGAAAACCGCATCCCCGAGCTCCGCATCCCTAGTGCGCGCTGCACTGTCGACGCCTCGGTCGGAATGGCATCGAGCACCGTCATGGGGACGTCGATCCTGGACTTCGCGCGTCGTACCGCATCTCCCAGACGCGCCGCGGCCTTGCCGGTCGGGGCGAGCAGTAGGATGCTCGGTGCTGGCTCACCCCGCGCGCCCGCCTCTTCGATCAGCCCGGCCAGGATGGCCGAGACGGTCGTAGTCTTTCCGGTCCCGGGGCCGCCGCAGAGCAGCGAGATGCGATGCGCGAGCGCCGTCCGTGCGGCATGAGCTCCGGGCGAGGTCGGACCGTCCGGGAACAGTCGCCCAAGTCGTTCATCCCGCACGTCCTCGGGAGAGTGATCGAGCGACAGGCCCTCCGAGCGCGCCGCGAGCGTGCTGGCGATCTTCTGCTCGAGCTCCCAGTAGCGCCGAAGGTAGAGACGGCCGTCCGAGTCCAGCACGAGAGGGCCGCGTTCGCAGAGCGGGCTTGCAGCGAGTCTCCGGATCCAGCTGGTGCGCTCCGGCAGCGCTCCGGAGAGCAACCTCTCGGTCGGCCAGACCTGGTCGTCGCTCAACCGCATCGGAAAGCAACTATGGCCTTGGCGAACGCTTCGGCTCGTCAACGCGATCGCCAGGGCCGTGTCTTCGTCGTCGGTGTTGGCGATGCGACAGAGCGCCCGAGCCAACTCGAGGTCGAGTAGCTCCAGCAGGCCTCGGGCGCGGAGCTCAGCCAAGGTCATTGCTACCTCCGAGCCAGTCGTCGATCGCCATGAGGAGCTCGGGCGTTTGTCGGTCGAAGAACACGCTTGCTCCCGGCATGTCGGGGCCCTTCATGCCCCGCAGGAACAAGAAGAGCGCACCCCCCCAGTGCTCGCGTGGGTCGTATGCCGGCACACGCTGGCGAAGGTATCGCTGCGCCGCTGCGGAGTAGAGCAGGCCTTGCAAGACGTAGTGCTCTCGCTGAACGGCTTCTCGGATTTCCCGGGGTCCGTAGCTCGGGAGCGTATTCGACTTGTAGTCGGCCACGTACCATCGACCGTTCCACTCGAACATGAGGTCGATGTAGCCGCGCAAGAACGATTGCAGCGATTGCGCCCCGAGCCCCGCGAGCCGATCGACGTACTCGGGAGCTGAGGACGGAGCGCGGTGCTCTCGCAGCACCTCGGCGAGATCGTCCAGACGCGAACGGGAGGCGCTCAGTGTGAACTCGAGCTCACGGAGCTGTCGATCCGAAGCGAGGTCCGCAAGGCCCGGACAATCCGGCGTCTCGAAGAGCGGCATCGAGCTCGCCGTGAGCAGGTCGCTCTGTACCTGCTCGGCCAGGGCGTCACTGAATCCGTGCGTGCGCAGCTCGCGTTCGATCTGCGCCCTCGCCAGGTCGCCTCCGACCGAGTCCATACGGACCTTTTCCAGGATCGAGTGCAGAAGCAGACCGGTCCGCGTGCCCCCGGGCAGGAAGGAGAAGAGCTCGGAGCGTGGCTCATCGTCGGAGGACGCACGCGGGCCCGGCGTCTTCTCCTGCTGACCGGTGAGGCTCGTGAAGCTTGCGATCCGGGGCGAGAGATCGAACCCCCGAGTTTGCTTGCGTGCAGCCAGCGTGGTGACGGGCCGGACCTGCTCGAACGGCTGCGAGGTCTCGGGCCCGGGCACGCGCCAGCCGATCGTGCCCTCCGACCGCTTCGCCAACGCCTCGACCGCCGCCAACATCTCCTCCTCCGAGGTCTTCGCCGAAGGGGTCTCTCCGTGGAGCAGGTAGCCAAGCGCCGATTTGCGCCAATTGGCTCGGCGACCCCAGAAGAGCGTGCAGCGGTGTTTGGCGCGCGTCACCGCCACGTAGAGCACCCGCAAGGCCTCCGAGAGGGCCTCATGCTCTGCCTTGTCGCGGTGCGCCGCGTGCTCCGCGGAGCCCAGATCCACCCGAATCGAACCATCGTCATCGTGATACTTGAGTATCGAGCTGTCGCTTCCCCGCAGGCCTGCATCGCCCCAGGGAAACGGACAGAAGACGAAGCCATACTCGAGCCCCTTGCTCTTGTGAATCGTCGTGACCCGCACCGCTCCGGACTCGGCATCCGGGCGCTGCTGAAGCTGCTCGGAGCCGCCGAGGCCGTCGCCCGAGCCGCCTTGCCCGAGCCTTCGATACCATTGCATCAGCGCCACCGGGTCCCGGTGCCGCTCTCGCTCGCCGCGCATGAGCAGCTCCTCCAGGTGAAGCAGGTCCGTCAGCTCGCGGCGTGGCGCCGGTCCCGCTGCAAGCCGTCCTGCGGCCCCGCTCTCGTGAAGCGCTCCTTCGAGCAAGCGGGCCACGCCCTGGCTTTTCCAGGTATCGTGCCAGCCCTGGAAGCGGGAGACCCACAGGGTCCATTCGTCATCCGGCATCGAGGCGAGCTCGTTCGCACGGACGCCGAGCAGTGGCGTGAGAAGCGCACGGCGAACGGTCCGCGCATCACCCGGCATCAAGGCGGCCTCGAGCACGGCTTGCAGGCTGGCTGCGACTTCGGTCCTCAGAACGCTGGAATCCCCGTCGAGCGACGCCGGTATTCTGAGTGCTCGAAGCGCTTCGGTGACCAGGCGCGCCTTCTCATTGCTGCGACAAAGAACCGCGACATCGTCCGGTGCGATCGCCCGATTCTCGATCGTCGTACCCGAGCGAAGTAGCCGAGCCACTTCCTGTGCCACGAGCTCCGGAACCGAGCGCCGATCTTCGCCATCCTTCCCGACGAACAGCACTTCCATCGCCGGCTCGATTGTGGCCCGGTTGTCGGCGTGGTGTGCCTTTGCCGGCTGGAAGCGAATCGCATCCAGCCCAAACGCAGGCTCTCGGGTCTCTAACAGAGGGTTGACCGCGCTCACCATCGAAGGATCCGAGCGCCGGTTCGTGTCGAGGCTGTATCGGGGTCCGCTACGTCGTTCGCTGCGGCGATGTACGAGAACACGTCCGCCCCGCGGAACGAGTAGATCGCCTGCTTCGGGTCACCGACGTAGACCGCAGAGCCTTCGCCGTAGATGCTTCGAAAGATCGCATACTGAACCGAATCGGTATCCTGGAACTCGTCGACCAGCGCCAACGGATACCCGCTGGCGATCGTCATGGCCGCCGACTCGCGCGCAGCGGCCGAACGGTCTGTCAACGAGCGGTGGACCGCGCTCAGGAGGTCGTCGTAGGAGAGTGTCCCGGTCCTTGCGGTGCGCGCCACGCGTTCGGATTCGACGTAGGAGAGGAAGCGCGTCTTGAAGGCGAAGACGGCGTAGTCGAGCATCGGTTGCACCTGCCTCGTCGCTTCGACGAGCGTTGCGCACGCGTCGAAGAACTGATGCTCCGGCTCCGCATGGCCGTTCTTCAGGCTCATCTCACCAGCGGCCAACTTCGGCAGGAAATCGGGCGAATCGTCGATGCCATCCTTGGCGAAATAGTCGTCGAGCTGTCTGCCCCAGGTCTCCATGCTCTTCTTCGGATACCGATTCCGGTGGAGACCCGGTTCGTCCCGAAGGATCTCGATTACCTGATCGCGCTGCTCGAACCAAGCAGAGGCCGCCGA
Organism: uncultured Myxococcales bacterium; assembly: GCA_965365555.1. Taxonomy (GTDB): domain Bacteria; phylum Myxococcota_A; class Polyangia; order Polyangiales; family Houyiibacteriaceae; genus SG8-38. The sequence goes on from CBDUCC010000001.1 coordinate 7,817, forward strand.
CCGCTTCGCCTCCAGGGCTCGGTCCATCGACCCGTCGTCCATCTCGATCGGCTCCGGTCCGACAACTCCGACTCCGGGCATCGCGCACTTGTTGGCGATCTCGGTAAGGTGCTTGGGAGTCACCTTCTCGTCGGCCAGGGCGCGCACCAGCCACTCGGGTTGCCTGTGCAGGTCCGACGCCCAGAAGTCGTTGGCGAGCGCCGCGTGAAGCGCGGATAGGTCTTCGGCGACTTCGAAATCGAAGTCGATTCCGAAGACCAGGGGATGGTCTTGAAGCAGGCGCTGGCAGAAGCCGTGGATGGTGAAGATGGCCGCCTGATCCATCGAACCCAACGCGGTTCGAAGCCGGCGCTCCAGTTCCGCCCGTCCGTGGTGCTCGCTTGCCTGCGAGAGAATGTCATCCAAGACGTCCGGTTCGCCGCCGCGCCCCTCGAGCCGAGCCAGAGCGTCGACGATGCGCTCTCGAGCGCGCGTGCGAAGCTCCGAGGTGGCCGCCCGCGTGTACGTCACGACCAGGATGTCCTTCGGACTAAGACCCTGTTCCACGATTCCGCGCACGAAGTACGTCGTGATCGTATAGGTCTTGCCCGTTCCAGCGCTGGCTTCCACCAGCGTTGGCGCATCGAGTGGAGCGAAGGCCGGGTGGGCGAGCGTCACGACTCGCTCCGGTGCTCGAATAGCGGCCCATACACGGTCCGTGACGCCTCCGCGAATGCATCCAACCAGTCGCGGTCCTCAAAGGGGTCGTCTTCACCGAATCGGTACCGCAGCCGAGCGTCCCACTTCCGTCGCTCCCGATAGGCGTTCCTGGCCGCCGACAGAGCTTGGTCGGCGCCTTCGTCTAGCGATGCCGCGTACTCGAGCGATGCGCGCTCGATGAGCGGAACCGGTACCCGGAGGCTCTGCCAGTAGAGCTCGAGCAGTTTCGTAAGGTGCTCTCGCGGGCGCGAAACCTCTCGGTACGAGACCACCGACGGGCCTGTTTCCGATCCGCGGAGGACCAGGCAGGTTTCCCTCGGAAGCTCTGGGCTCTGTGCGGCGTTCATCAGCAGGTGTTCGACCCAGCTCGCAAGCTCCGCCTTGCGACGAGTGCGGGTGAAGCGGTCGAGGACTCGGGCACCTGGGTGGAGACCGTGGAGACGTGCTTCGACGACGCTCTGTGCCAGCCGGACGCTCAGCAGAGCATGACCTGGCTCGGGGCCTGCTCGGAGCTCCGATGCGCGGTTGGCGACCGCCTCGATCTCGCGGCCGAGTCGCCGGCGCTCAATCCGTCCTGGCGTTCCATCCGGAAACTCCGGTGCTGCCCGCAGGTACTCCTCCAGACGCTCTCCTCTCAGATTCGCGCGAAGAGCCGCGTTGCCCACGTTCGCCTGCTCGAGGCTACCGATCTGGGTCAGTGCATCGCTCGGCTCGTGGAGTGCCGATTCCTCGAAGCTCGCGCGGACGACGCGATCCAAAAACTCCCCGATCGGGTTCCAGAGCCAGTTCGTCAGCTCGAATGCGCTGATCGTTTCGGGCTCCTCCTCCACCGTCGCGACGAGCTCGACCCGGGATCGCTGCCCCGGTCCTCGCTGAAGCGTCTCCGCGAGCTCGAGGTTTCGCTCCGAAAAGCTGCGAGGCAGAGACTCTCCGGCAAAGTAGCCCGGATCGAACGCGTGCAGGGGGTGTGATGTCCAACCGAGCACGTCCTCGTCGTTCGCCTCCGACCGATAGTAGCGGTTGACCGTCTCGCAGAGCTCCCAAACCACCGGCGATGGGTTCGACATCCGCGAACGACTTCTGTCCGCGCCGCCAAAGGTGATGAGCAGACGGTCGCGCGCGCAGAGCAAGGCCTGCAGAAAGGAATGACGATCGTCGCTGCGCCGATTCCGGTCGCCGGGCTGATACGTGCCCCGTCTGAGGTCGAAGCTCGGGCGCGTGTCCGGTCGTGGAAAAGCGTCCTCGCTCATGCCGAGGAGACAAACGACGCGGAACGGGACCGAGCGGAGCGGCACCAGCTCCGTCAGCGTGACGCCGCGGCGAAGAAAGCCGATCGCCGGCGTCCTGTCGATCAGCAGACGGGTCAGCTCCCGTCGCACCGTTGCCAGCGACAGGGGCGCCTCGAACCCGGTTCTGACTGCCGAGTCGCGAACGTCTGCGATCGAAGTGCGAAGCACGTACAAGGCAGCGCTGCTCTCGTCGTCGTCGGAGAAAAGTCGCTCGCACAGCTCGTCGAGCTCGTCTGCCCAACGTCCGATGGAGAGTCGTCCGCGGGTGCGGGCATGGAACGCGAACAGGACCTCCAAGAGGGCGGAGAGACGTGCCACGAGGCCGATGTCGTCGAGCGTCGGGGCACCTCGGGGCAGCACTCCGCCGAAGACCGTGCTCGCGTCCGGCTCGGAGGCGAATCCGAGAAACAGTCGGGCAATCCCTTCGCGCCAGGTGTGAAGGCCCTCCGCCGGAAAACCTTCCTGGTCGCGATGTCGTCCGTCGATTCCCCAGCGAACTCCTGCGGCAGCCGTCAAATCCGTGAGTCGCACCCGCTCATCCGGGCTGAAACGGAACTCGGTCCGAAGGGACTTCCCGTCCATCAAACGGACGAGATCCAGCACGGAGAAACGCGAATCGAGGAGCTCGAGCACGACCAGGAGATCGTCGTAGAACGACGCGTCCTCTCGCGAGCGCCGATCGTGGACGTCGAACGGAATCGGGTGCTCGGATTGCTGGCCGAAGACCGCGCGGAAGAGCGGCGCGTAGGTCTCGAGATCCGGCGCCATGACGACGATGTCCTCGGGTCGAAGCGTCGAGTCCTCCTCCAGGGCTCTACGAATCTCATCGTACAGCACTTGCACTTCGCGCAGTGGGTCCGGGCATTCATGCAACGAGATCGAGTCGTCGGTCCCCTGGACGATGGAGCGCTCGGCCTGTGGTGGAGGTGCCGCGAACTCCAGGATGTCCCTCTGAACTGCGCTCAACAGGGTGGAGCGGCCTGGGGTCACGAACGCTTCGCGCTCGACCTCGAAGGGAACCGCCTCGCTGGCATCCAGCAGGAGCTTTTGGAAGTCGCGCGAGAGCCCGCCTGCGCCGGCTAGCAACGGGTGACCGTCCGCCGCCGCATCGCTCATTTGGAACGAGAGCTGGGCGTCCGCTCGAACGCCTGCGTCGCCACGATACTCCGAGGACGGCTCGAGCACGTACAGCGTCGTGGGGACCTTTCTCGAAAGCTCGCCGAAAAACCGAACGAACGAAGGAGGAAGGGTCTCCAAAGAGAACAGATGGAGTCGCCGAAAGGGGACTCTGGCGGCAACGTCCTCGGAACGAAGCCGAGGAAGAGCGCGCTCGATGCGGGAGCTCAAATCGTGGGGGCCAAGCACCTCGGTGACACGGCGCCAGAGCTCGGCCTGCCAGCCATTGCGCTTGCCTTTCTGCCATGCCGCGAGGAGATCGGGTCGATAGACGGCGTAGTCGTCGAATGCGTTCGCGACGCTGAGCGCGAGTCGGAGAACCCGATCCGGGTCCGCCGGGCTGCCGAGGTAGCCCTCCAGCCCCGCAGGAGGAGATTCGTCGAGTAAGCGGGCGATCGTCCATCGCAAGCGCTCGCGACCGTAGGCCTTCGCGTTCTCGTCGGCCTCCTCATCGAGTCCGGCGAGAGCCTGGTCGACCGCCGCGCGGGGAAATGGAAACGCCGGGTTCGCCCAAACGCCGAGACGCATGGCGAGCTGCAGGGAGAGCCAGTGTTCGATCCCTTTGCTCTGGACGACGATCGTTTCCTTCGCGAACGGCGGAAGTGGTTCTTCGCGAACCTTGAAAGCAAGGGCGTCCGCCAGGGTTTCCGTACGGTTGCTGCGGATGAGCTCCATGCACTCAGCGAGTCGGGAACTTGCGCTCCAAGCTCTTCATACCGTTGGTGAGCGCCACTTGGAACAGCTTTTTGCCTGCCCATGCCTTGCCCGGATTCCGGGCGAGCCGCCCGTACGCTTGCCAACACACGATCGTGCCCCCGGTGGGGTGCGGTTCGCAGGTAAGCACCCCGAGGTGCTCGGTGCAGAGTCCTAGAAGCGCGCCGTCGTTGGCCGAGTATGCGAGCATCCGAGGCGCCTCGTAGGCCTTCACGACCTCGCGGACCGGCTCTCCGAACGCTCCTTGAATCATGCGGACCGAGCCGACCTGGCCTGGCGCCTCGGCGTTGCTGTCATCCGCCCAGCTCTTCTTGGAGGCCCAGATCCACTCGCTCAGCCGATCGAAGTCGGTCACGTACGCGAAGATCTCTTCCCGCGGAACGTCGAAGTGACGGGTGATCTCGAAGAGCCTCGGTTGGTCGCTGAAGCGAGCCCCCGTTTCGTCTGCGTACTGGATGAAGTCGGCAAACTCGCGCATTGCGGCAGTTTTACCTCTTCGGTTCGGAATTCAAGGCTCAAGAAAGCCGATCTCGGTAGTCTTCGTACCTGAACTCGCGTTGAACTCGGTACGAGTCGTCGCGCGGGTCGTACAGGGCGATCGACGGCAGTCGCACGCCGTTGAAGGTGGTGGTCTTGACCATCGTGTAGTGCCCCATGTCCTCGAACACGAGCTTATCACCCACTCGGAGCGGCGCGTCGAAGGAGTAGCTTCCGATCATGTCACCGGCGAGGCAGGAGAGACCGCCAAGCGCATAGCGGTTGGGACGTTCGCCGGGCATCCCTGCGCCGCGGACTTCGGGTCGGTACGGCATCTCCAGCACATCTGGCATGTGGGCGGTCGCGGAGGTGTCGAGGATCGCGATCGGTCCGTCGTTGTCGACGATGTCGAGCACCGTGGCGATCAGGACGCCAGCGTGCAGACCGATCGCCTCGCCCGGTTCGAGAAACACGTCGACCCTGTGCTCACGCCGGAATGCTCGAATCAGATCGATCAGCAACCCGACGTCGTAACCAGGCTTGGTGATGTGGTGGCCGCCGCCGAAGTTGACCCACTTCGCATTCTCGAGCCAGGGCGCGAACCGCTCCTCGATCGCCGCCAGCGTTCGTTCGAGCGCGTCGGCTCCGAGCTCACAGAGGGTATGGAAGTGCAGGCCGTCGATGCCGCGTAAATCGGCATCTCTCAACTGCTCCCGCGTCGCTCCGAGTCGGGAGCCCGGGGCACAGGGATCGTAGATCGCGACATCGACTTCGGAGTGCTCCGGATTGATTCGGAGCCCGAAGCTCACCTGGCCCGCGTGCTCCTCGATCAGCGAACGGAATCGTGCGATCTGGGAAGGGGAGTTGAAGACGACATGGTCCGAGTAGCGAATGCTTTCCCGGAGAGATCTCTCCGAGAATGCCGGGCAATACGTGTGGACCTGCTTGCCGAGCTCCTCGCGGCCGAGGCGAGCCTCGTCGGGGCCGCTCGCCGACACTCCGTCTAGATATCGCCCGACCAGTGGAAACGTAGACCAGGTCGCAAAGCCCTTGAGCGCAACCAAGATCGTGCAGCCGCTCGCGGCCTGCGCGTGCGCCAGGGTCGCGAGATTGCGCTCGAGCGCCGCTAGGTCGATCACGTAGGCCGGTGACTCGACGCGGCTCAGATCGAGCTCAGCACAGGGGAGCATTACATCTCCTTCACGTGCCAGGGCAGACCGCGAACGGCGAGCTCATCGAGGAATGGCTGGGGATCGAATTGCTCGACGTTGAACACTCCTTTGCCTCGCCAGGTTCCGCTAAGCATCATTTTGGATCCAACCATGGTGGGTACGCCGGTCGTGTAAGAAACCGCCTGCGCGCGCACTTCTTTCCACGACTCTTCGTGGTCGCAGATGTTGTAGATGAACACCTTGCGGGGTTGACCGTCTTTGCGACCTTCCACCAAGCAACCGATGCTGGTCTGCCCGGTGTAGTTCTCCCCCAGGGTAGAGGGGTCCGGGAGCAGCGCTTTCAAGAATTGAATCGGCACGATCGCGCGGCCTTCGTAGTCGATCGGTTCGATGCTGGTGAGCCCGACATTCTGCAAGACACGAAGGTGGGTGAGGTACTCCTCGCCAAAGGTCATCCAGAACCGAATGCGCTTCAATCCGCGGATGTTCTTCGAGAGAGACTCGAGCTCCTCGTGGTAGAGCAGGAATGCCCTTCGTTCTCCGACGCCCGGGAAGTCGAACATCATCGACTCCGACATCGGGTCGATTTCCTTCCACTCGCCCTCTTCCCAGTAGCGACCGCGTTGGGTGATCTCCCGGATGTTGATCTCCGGGTTGAAATTCGTTGCGAATGGGTGCCCGTGGTCGCCGCCGTTGCAGTCGAGGATGTCGATCGTGTCGATCTCGTCGAAGAGCTCTTTTTGGGCGTAGGCACAGAAAACGTTGGTGACGCCGGGATCGAACCCCGAGCCGAGAAGGGCCATGATTCCCGCCGACTCGAACCGCTCCTGGTACGCCCACTGCCATTTGTACTCGAACTTCGCCTCGTCCGGCGGCTCGTAGTTCGCCGTGTCGAGATAGTCGACGCCCGTTTCCAAGCAGGCATCCATCAGCGAAAGATCTTGGTACGGCAGCGCGACGTTGATCAGCAGCTCCGGCTTCACCCTTTGGATCAGCTCCACGGTCTGTCGGACGTCGTCCGCATCGACTTGTGCGATCTCGATTTCCCGGCCGCGTAGATCGCGCACTTGTTGCTGGATCTTCTCGCAGCGCGACAGCGTGCGACTTGCGAGGGTGATCTCCGTGAAGGTCTCGGCATCTGCCGCGCACTTGTGGGCGACCACGCCGCCGACGCCTCCCGCGCCAATGATCAGAACCTTGCTCATTCAACCCTCTGCGACTTGGCCTCCCTGGCTGCCGCTCGTTGCCCGCGTTGTGACTTCGACGTGCTCCATTTGCAACCCAAGTCACGTGACTTTGCCCGGTCCATGTGGTTACCTGCCTCACCTCGGGTAGGAAGAGGGCGACCGACGGGATGAAGAAAGCGATTGTTGGGTTGGACGTAGGGTCCACGACCGTGAAAGCGGTCATCGTCGACCCAGAGACGAAGGACATCGTCTGGAGCGACTATCAGCGCCACCATACGAAGCAGGCCGAGTGCGTGCTGGACTTCATGGAGCGCATCGAAGCCATCGTCGCGGAGGAAGGCTGCGACGACATCCGTGTCTTTGCGACCGGCTCTGGAGCGAAACCGCTCGAAGGTCCTCTCGGAGCCAAGTTCGTGCAGGAGGTCAACTCGGTCACTCTCGCCGTCGAAACCTTGCATCCGGATGCTGGCTCGGTGGTCGAGCTCGGCGGTCAGGATGCCAAGATCATCGTCTTCAAGGAGAACGAGAACACCGGCGACAAGACCGCCATCGCATCGATGAACGACAAGTGCGCGTCGGGTACCGGAGCGACGATCGACAAGTGCATGATCAAGGCCGGCATGCCACCGGAAGAGACCCTCGAGCTTCACTTCGACGACCAACACTTGCATCACGTCGCCGCCAAATGTGGCGTCTTCGCCGAGACGGACATCGTGAACTTGGTGAAGACGGGTATTCCGTCGAACGAGATCATGTGCTCGCTCGCCGATGCGATCGTGATGCAGAACCTCTCCGTGCTCACGCGTGGCAACACGCTCCGGCACAAGGTCTTGTTGCTCGGCGGTCCCAATACCTTCTTGCCATTCCTCCAAGAGTGTTGGCGCAAACGCATTCCCGAAACCTGGGACGAGCGGGGCTACGACTACCCGAAAGACGTTCCCATCGAGGAGCTGATTCCGGTTCCCGACAATGCCGCGCTCTATGCGGCCTACGGCGCGGTGATGTACGGGATGCACGAGCCGCCTCAGGTCGGTGTGTTCGACGGCCTCGAGGGACTACGCCGTTACATTACCGAGGGTCGCAAGGAACGGCTCGGAGAGAGCGCCGGGCCGCCGCTTGCCGAGGACGAAGCCGAGCTGGAGCAGTTCCTCGGGGCTTATCGGATTCCGATGTTCATCGAGCCCGAGATCACGAGCGATAGCGTCCGGGCCGTGATTGGTCTCGATGGTGGAAGCACCTCGTCCAAGGCGGTTTTGCTTAGCGAGGAGGGCGAGGTCCTGATGAAGGCGTATGCCCTCTCGAAGGGCAACCCCATTCAGGACACCAAGGAGCTCTTGGCCGAGCTTCGCGGACGAATGCACGCCAAGGGCGTCGAGATCGAGGTGCTCGGCTTCGGCGCCACCGGATATGCGGCCGACGTATTGGAAGAGTGCGTGCGTGCCGACGTCAACATCGTCGAGACCGTGGCGCACATGATGAGCGCGACACACTATTTCGGCGACGTCGACGTGATCTGCGACATCGGTGGACAGGACATCAAGGTTCTGTTCATGGAGAACGGGGACATCAAGACGTTCAAGCTGTCGAACCAGTGTTCGGCCGGCAACGGAATGCTACTCCAGGCGATGGCCGACCAGTTTGGGCTTCCTGTGACCGAGTATGCCGACAACGCGTTCAAGGCCGATCTTGCTCCGAAGTTCAGCTATGGCTGCGCAGTCTTCCTCGACACGGATCGAGTGAACTTCCAGAAGGAGGGCTTCAGCAAGGAGGAGTTGCTCGCCGGGCTGGCTCAGGTGCTCCCAAAAAACGTTTGGCAATACGTGGTCGGCGTTCCGCGTATGGCTGCGCTCGGACGCAAGTTCGTCTTGCAGGGTGGCACTCAGTACAACCTCGCCGCCGTGAAAGCCCAGGTCGACTACATCAAGCAGCGGGTTCCGAACGCGGAAGTGTTCGTGCATCCACATTCGGGCGAAGCGGGTGCAATCGGGGCGGCGATGGAAACTCTTCGAGTCGTGAAGCGGCGAGGGCATTCGACGTTCATCGGTCTCGATGCAGCGATCGATCTCGAGTACCAGACCAAGAACGACGCGAGCACGACCTGCCATTTCTGTGCGAACGAGTGCTCTCGGACCTTCATCGATGCCTTCCGTCCCGACGGCACGACGAGCCGGTACATCAGCGGATTCTCCTGCGAGAAGGGGATGGTCGAGTCGAAGGATGCGATGGAGTCGCTGGTCAAAGAACGTCGCAAGATCATGAAGGAATTTCCGAATCTCGTGACCTACGAGGGGCTGAAGGCCTTCAAGCGAATCGCCGGCGTTCAGCCGCTACCCGAGGCCGGCACGCCGGTCGAGGACGTGAAGGTCGACCGTAAGTTTTTCGGCGAGATCGAGCGCACGAAGTTCACGCGTGGCTTCGAGCGCTCGTCCGATCAGGCCGCGACGAAGCGCGCCCAGTGGCGAGTTGGCATTCCTCGCGTCCTCAACATGTACTCGACCGCGCCGTTCTTCCGAACCTATTTCGAGGTGCTCGGCGTCCGTCCCAAGAACATCGTCTTCAGCGATCCGAGCTCCGAGGAGATGTTTGCAGAGGGAGGCAAGTACGGGTCGGTCGATCCCTGCTACCCCTCCAAGGTCGCTCAGGCGCACTTCCATCAGCTGTTCTTCCACAAGCACCAGCAGTCTCCGTTCGATGCGATCTTCTTTCCGATCCTCACGCACGTGCCGAACTTCGTCACGGGCACCGTCGACGATACAAGCTGCCCGATCGTCGCGGGCACTCCGGATGTCATGAAGGCTGCATTCACGAAGGAGCAAGACTACTTCGGCAATCGCGGCATCGAGTATCTGGCGCCGGCGTTCAGCTTCTCCGAACCGACCCTACTCCGGCGCGCGATGTTCGAGGCGTTTCAAAACGTCCTCGGCATCACCGAGGACGAGAGCGATTTTGCCGTTCGAGAGGGGCTCACTGCGCTCGAGCGGTTCGATCAAGACCTTCAAGACAAAGGCCGCGCGATCCTCGATCAGGTCGAGTACGAGAACAAGGTGGCGATCTTGGTCCTCGGGCGTCCGTACCACCTCGACCCCGGGCTTCACCATGGAATTCCAGATGAATTCCAAGTGCTTGGGTATCCGATTCTGAGCATTCGATCGATACCGAAAGACCCGGAATGGCTCCGACGGTTCTACGGCGACGAAGAGGAAGACGTTCTTGGCGTCAACGACGTCTGGCCGGAGAACTACTCCGCCAACTCGGCCCAGAAGGTCTGGGCTGCGAAGTTCGCGTCCCGGCATCCGAATGTCGCCATCCTCGACCTCAGCAGCTTCAAGTGTGGCCACGATGCTCCCACCTACGGAATCATCGACAGCATCGTTGCAACGAGCGGTGTTCCTGCTTCCTCACTTCACGACATCGACGCGAACAAGCCCGGTGGCTCGATCAAGATTCGCGTGAAGACTTACGCACACTCGCTAAAGCTACGCGAGGAGCACCTCGAGGACGTCGCTGCACGCAAGCATGAGCTTCAGCGCCGCATCGACGAGAAGAGACTCGAGCTGCTGCGGATGAAGCAGCAACAACTGGCAGCGCAGCGGCGCGCCGACCTCGGGCTCGAACGGCAGATCCACGAGCTCGCCGACAAAGTGAACCAGTACCGTATCGCAGCGCGTGCCGAGGAGGACGGCCTCGCATCGGATTCGGTATCGGAAGGATTGATTCGACTCGGTAGGAAGACGAAGGACGGGAAGCTCGTCCGGGTGTGAAGGGGCTGAACATGGCTGACGGATTCGAAATCGACATCGAGAAGGAGCTCGCCGCTTTCGAAGCAGAAGAGCGGGCGAAGCTGGGTCTCCAAGAAGACCGCGAACAATGGACGGATTCGATGGTCAATCCGTTCTTTTCGGCGAAGGAGCGCCCCACCACGACGATTCTCAACGGAGGCCTCACCATGGCCCACGACGAGTTCGTCGCCTCGGCGCTCAAGGGCATCGGCTACAACACACGCCCGATGGACTGTGCCGACGTCGCGTCCCTCCGCTTCGGCAAGGAGTTCGGCAACAAAGCGCAATGCAACCCGACCTACTTCACCGTGGGCAACCTCGTCAAAGAGCTCTGCCGGCTTCGCGACGAGGAGGGCCTGAGCCCCGAAGAGATCATCCAGAACTACGTCTTCCTGACGGCTGGGGCCTGCGGTCCATGTCGCTTCGGGATGTACGTCACCGAGTACCGCAAGGCGCTTCGGGACGCGGGCTTCGACGGCTTTCGCGTCGTTCTCTTTCAGCAGCAGGCGGGTTTCAAGCAGGCGACCGGTGAAGAAATTGGGTTGGTCCTCAACCCGCAATTCTTCATGGCGCTCGCGCGCGGGTTGTTCGCAGGAGATGTCCTCAACGTGCTGAGCTATCGAATCCGTCCGTACGAGGTCGAGGAAGGTGCGACCGATCGTGCGATCGCCGAGGCGAAGCGCGAAGTGCGTGAGGCCCTCGAAAGGAACGATAGCGTCCTGCGAGCTCTATGGCGCGGGCGGAAGTACCTCGAGGCGGTCGAAGTCGATCGTCTTCAGGCCAAACCCAAGGTCGCCATCATCGGCGAGTTCTGGGCCATGACGACCGAGGGCGACGGCAACTATCACCTTCAGCGTTTCGTGGAGCAGGAGGGCGGCGAAAACGACATCCAGACGCTCGTGAACTGGCTGCTCTACACGCTCTGGGAGATGCGCCACGACACCGAGCGACGCATGACCCTGCGCGACACCGACGAGTCGTACTACGGCCTGGAAGGCTCGGACGTGGGCTACAAGATGGCCGGCGTCTGGTTGGGTGAGCTCGCCCTTCGGGCGACGTTCGCAGCGTTCTGTAAGGTCTCCGGCCTCACGGGGAACAAGCTCCCCGACATGGATGAGATCGCGAAGGTTGGACACAGCTTTTACAACAACGAGCTTCGTGGCGGCGAAGGCCATATGGAGGTCGCGAAGCTGGTTCTCAACGTGGCCAAGCAGAAGGCCCACATGACGCTCAGCGTGAAGCCGTTTGGTTGCATGCCGAGCTCCGGCGTGTCCGACGGGATTCAGACGGTTATCACCGAGCTGCACCCGGACGCGATCTACTGCCCGGTCGAGACGAGCGGGGATGGTGCCGTCAACTTCTACTCGCGCGTCCAGATGTACATGTTCAAGGCGCGCGAGCGCGCGCGGGCCGAGTATCGGGATGCGCTGGCTCACTACGGAATTTCCGAAGAGCAAGCGCGCGAGTTCTTGAAAGACAACCCGCGCTATACGAGAACCTTCTACAAGGCACCGCACGTCGTTGCCGGGACCGGGGCTGACCTCATTCACGAGATCGGCCCGCTGGTCGGAAAGAGTCGCGCCCAGCGAGCCAAGGTTCATGCGGCACGGGCGCTTGCTCGAGGCAGGGGCCTGTTCACCGAGGACCTGCGCGCGGCGAAGGCGACCTACGACAAGATGGCTCCGTATCTCCCGTCGCTCGGACGATTGGTCTACGTCGAGCTCAAGGAGAAGGTGCCGGCCCCGAAGCAGGCCTGGGCGACCTTGATGCGGCGTGCCGTTCCGAAGGCAGAGGACGAGGCCAACCTACCGAGCGCGCACGAGTATATTGATGCGCCGACTCCACGGTCGGAACCCGAAGCGTCGCAACGGCTCGACGTATTGGGCTGAGGCGGGCTCAGCCCTGGGGCTTGGCGTGCGCTGGCAGCTCGCCAGTGAGGCTCTTCAGGAAGGTCACGATGCTGTTGACTTGCGCGTCGCTGAGGTCACGTCCGAGTTGATAGCTGCCCATGATCTTGACCGTCTCCTCGAGCGTTGCCTGCGATCCGTCGTGTAGATAGGGAGCTGTGAGCTCGATGTTGCGCAGCGTGGGCACCTTGAAGAAGTGCTTGTCTTGGTCCTTCTTCGTGACGTTGTAGCGCCCGCTGTCAGCCTCGGTGAGCGGCGTGCCGCGGTCCTTGAAGTAGTCCTTCACGAGGCCCAGTTTCTGGAACATCGTGCCGCCGACGATGATTCCCGTGTGGCAGGAGGTGCAGCCGACCTCCTTGAACGTCTCGTAGCCCTTCTTTTCCGCTTCGGTGATCGCGGTCATGTCGCCTTTGAGATACTTGTCGAAGCGGGACGGGGTGATCAGAGAGGTCTCGTACTCGGCGATCGCATCGGTGACGTTGGACTTGGTGATCCCGTCCGGGTAGAGCTTCGCGAACGAGGCCACGTACTGCTTGTTCTTCGACAGGCGCTCGATGACGCCGTCCCAGGTCGCGCCCATCTCTCCGGGATTGGCGACCGGTCCCTCGGCCTGCTCTCTTAGATCCTTGGCTCGGCCATCCCAGAACTGAACGAAGTTGTACGATGAGTTCAGGACGGTCGGCGAGTTGATGGGGCCGACGTGACCATTGATGCCAATCGAGGTCTTGCGCGGCTCCGCCCCGCCGTGGTCGAGCGAGTGGCACGTTGCACAAGAAATCGTTCCGTCGCCGGACAACGCCGTGTCGAAGTAAAGACTTCGACCGAGGAGAACCTTGTCCATGTCGACATCCGCCGCGTCGGGAAGCGGTAGGATCGGTTCGCTTGGCGCGGCGGGTTTGTCCTCTTCGAGCGCGGCAACCTTCTCGTCGGCAGCCGGTGCCGGTTCTTCCTTCTTGGTGCAGCCCACGACCGCGAAGACGGCTACCATCAGCGTGATCCACTTCATCTGCTTCATACGAAAAACCCTAGCACCCAAAGCGCGAGTGGGTAGCCACTGCTAACCTATCGGCCCGTGAGTCATCGACGACGAGTCTACTTGGCACGGCACGGCGCCGTGTCCTACTTCGAGCCCGGACAAGACCTCGGGGGCGACGATCCTCCCCTCAACCCGACCGGCGTGGCGCAAGCGGAGGCCCTCGGCACGTTGCTCCGGGATGTGCCCCTCGACCTCGCGGTCTACACGGGAATGGAACGGACGCGTCAGACGGCGACCCTCGCAACCGCGCCGCGAACCATCGAGCTCGTCGCTATGGAGGGCCTCAGTGAGGCGAAAACCGGCTCATTCGAGGAGATCGAGACCGAAGCCGAGATGCGGGCTACCGTGGTGGGAGCGTTCGACCGTGCCGAGGCCCCGGACGCCCGATTCCTGACCGGCGAGTCCTACGGCGACCTCTGGACCCGTGTCGACCAAGCCTGGCGCGAGCTGCTGGCCGGCGACTGGCATCAGGCCTTCGTTGCAGGACACGGGGTCGTGAACCGTACGATTCTCGCGCAGGCCCTCGGCGCCGGCCCCGAGATCTACCGTCGGCTCGAGCAGGATACCGGCTGCCTCAATGTCTTGGACATCGAGGGCGAGGGCGCGAACGCCAGGGTCGCATACGTCCGCCTCGTGAACTTCACGCCGTACAACGCCACGAAAGCCGGAATGCACCAGACCACGCTCGAGATGCTCTGGCAGCAGTTCGTCGGAGTTCAGTCTTCGCAGTGAAGAGAGCGATACCCGCCCTGATAATAGAGTAGCGGCGTTGCGTCGCTGGTTCGAACGGCCTGCACCTCCCCGATGTAGATCGTGTGGCTACCCTCGCGGTGGGCGCGGTGGACCTTGCATTCAATGGTGGCAAGAGCCTCGTCGATCAGCGGAGCGCCGGTCTCCCCCTCGGTCCAGGGGACGCGTTCGAGCCGCGAGCTCTCGTTCTTCGACGAGGCGAAGAGATTCGAGACGTCTTGCTGATGCTCCGCCAGGATGTTCACGGCGAAGATTCCGCCCTCTTCGATGACCGAGTGGGTCATCGATCCCTGGTTCGCGCATACCAGCACCAGTGGGGGATCGACGGAGACACTGGAAAACGCCGACACGGTCATCCCGTGAACCTTGTCGCCAGCTCGCGAGGTCACCACGGTCACACCGCTCGCCCAGCCACGCAGCGCTCGTTTGAATGCATCTTGGTCGATCGACACTGTCTTCGTTCCTCGAATTTGCCGGACGGAGTGGCCTCCGATCGATGTTGGCAAAAATAGAACGTGTTTCAAGTCGCCAGTCGACTTCCCCATTCGCCAAATTGGGCTAGTTTCCGCGCTCTATGCCCCAACAGGCGTTTCTCAAGGGAATCCAAGAGTACTGGACGGCCCTCGGCCAACCCGGCGAGCCACCCGAGCTCGGTGAGTCCCGGCTCGATGCATTCATCGATCTCCTACACGTCACTGAAGAGGCCGAACACGCGTTCGCTCTTCTCAACGTTTTGGAGTCACCCTACGCCGGTATCGCCGTCGGTGACGCGAGCCGTCCGTGGCGGCTGCATTGGGCGATCCAGGTTGGAGAGGTCGAGCCGTTCGTAGCGCCAGACCTCGACGGCTTGATCTTCCTCGCGGACACGATCGCCGATCATGAAGGTCGCCATCGTGTCTACACATTGAAGGACGGAATGCGTGGCGACTTCGAGTTCGCCGATCTTTCCGGTGTCTTGCAATGGATGGCGGCGCAGGTTCGACACGCCAAGGGCGAGCTCGACGACGCGGCGCTTCAGGAGGTCCAGAGCGAGGCATCTGCTCTGCTCGACGACGCCTGGGAAGAGGGTCCTACGTCGGCGATTTTCATCGTCGAGGAGCTGCTCGAAACGCCGCTCTTCGAGGCATGGGATGCGATCTCCCGCGGACAGTGGCCGTTGGTGGAGTCGGACGGCAGCGATGCACCGGTCGATCGCGAAGATGGCTGGCAGCGACGCCTCTCGCTCTGGCTGACTCGCCGTTTCCTGGCGAACCGAAGCCTCGAGCTTCCGCAGGACATTGCCGTCTCGGATATGGACGCGGTCCACCGGGCCCTGGTCGATCATCTGATCGATTTCGAGCAGGCAATTCACGGCGGAGACGTGCCGAAGATCATCGACGAGGCCGCCGCCGGCGGCGATTCGCGTGTTGCAGCGCTGGCGGCCGAGTGGACCGAACGTCACGACGCGTGGCGGACGGCAGCCAACGTTCCGGCTCCAGACGAGGAAAACCTGTTCGAGGAAGAGCCCCCGCCTTTTCAGCACACCCCCTTCACCCGCAAGCTGATGCATGCGCTCTCCCAGTCGCTCGACGGGATGGTCGCCCGCGGGGAGCTCGAGCTCGACCCAGATCGCAAGGAGGCCCTCCTGATCGAGCTCGTGACGGCAGGATCCGACGCGCGCTCCATCAAGCACATGCTCAAGAAGCTCACCGCGACGCTCGTCGACAGTGAGCACGTCGAGGAAATCTACCCGAGCGACGACAAGATCCAGGACCAGCTCAAGACCGATCTTGGCGGTTAGGCGTCGCCCCAAACGGATGGCGATGGGCGAAGCAGCCCCGAATCGCGCTCATGCTGAGCACCGGTCCGGTCGGACTCCAGGAGCATGGGGCCGTCGAGATCGACATACCTCGCAAAGACCGTGAGCAAGAGCGCCGGCTCGATGGCGAGCGAGGTGCTGACCATGCAGCCGACCATCAGGTCGATGCCGAGCTGCCGAGCTCGTCGCACGCAGGCCAGCGCCTCGCTGATCCCTCCGGCTTTGTCGAGCTTGACATTCACCATTTCGTAGCGCCCCTGCACCTCTCCGAACGAGCTGCGATCGTGAAACGACTCGTCCGCGCAGATCGGGACCGAGTGTTCGATTGCTTCGAGGGCCGAATCCGCTCCTTCGGGAAGAGGCTGTTCGAGCACCCCGACCCCGAATCGGGGTAGTTCTGGAAGCCAGGCGCGCGTCTGATCAGGCGACCATGACTCGTTTGGGTCCACGACGAGCTCGGCCTGCGGGGCGGCGGCGTGCACGGCCTCGATCCGCTCGAGATCGGCGCCGCCGCCGACCTTGACCTTGATCACCTTCGCGTGCGCGAATGCCTTGGCCGCTTCGTGCATCGCCGTGGGTGTCCCGAGGCTGACCGTCCGCATCGTCGTTACCGGCTCCGGCGGCTCGTCCCACCCGAGCAGCGACCAGGCGGGCTTGCCTGCGAGCTTCGCCTCGAGATCCCAGAGCGCGCAGTCGAGCGCGTTGCGGGCCGCGCCCCGGGCCATTCGCGAAAGCACTGCTCGGGCCGTGGCGACGTCCGTCCAGCCTCGGGCGGCCCGCTCGATCGCTTCCGTAACCGAGCCGGTCGACTCGCCATAGCGGGCATAGGGCACGCACTCTCCGCGTCCGACCTCGCGCTCGTGCTGCAGCTCCACCACCAGCACGCGCGCGTCCGTTCGGGACCCGCGCGCGATTCGGAAGCCTCCCCGAATCGGCCAGGTTTCTGCCCGGACGACAGCCTTCATGGCATCGCCCTAGTCCTCGACGCCGGTTGCCTCTTTGATCGCCTTCGGGCTCAGCGTCTTGCAAACGAACGTGTGAACATCCCAGAGGTCGCGCGGGCGCTGCCCGGCTTCCTGCAAGAGCTCCATCGTCTTCTTTGCGGCCTGATTGAACTGCTCGTACGTCGTTGCATTCGGCGTCGTGTCGTACTTCGGGTCGATGTCGAGGATCAGCGCCTGCTTCTTGAAGAAGGTCGGCTTCACGAACACGTGATCGGCCGGGTAGACGAGTGCTGGAAGCAGCGTCGCCAGCGGCCAGGTCGCGCCCCCTTCGATATCCAGTGCCGCCACGAGCGAATCGAAGCGGATCGGATAGGTCCGCTCGCCGTAGAGCAGCTCGTAGAGCGACTGCGCAAAAGTCTCTCGCATGTCCTCAGGCATGTTCTTGAAGCGCGTGGCTTCGGCCTTCTGCGTGGTGCTCTTCGTGCTTGTCAGAAACTCGAAGATCATCTGGTGGAAGTCCTCGTAGTTGCCAGCATCGATCAGCTCCTGCAGGTTCTTCTGCGAAAGGAGATCTTCGGCCCGTTCGAGGGCGGCTTCCTTGAGCTTCTCCGCTCCCTTGGTGCCGGGCACGCCGCGCTCGGCCTTGATGTAGCTCTCGTCTTCGAAGCCGACGGGGTAGAGCTTCATGAAGTAGGCGACCTGCTGTGCGAAGGAGATGTCCGGTTTCTTCGGGGGCGCCTTCGACTTGCGGCTGGAGCCCGGCGGGGGCGCCTGGTTCCGGCGGGCGAGCCGATCGATGCGGACGGCCTCGTTGGTCTGCACCTCGATGATCTCCATCTTGTGCCAGTAATCGGGGCGGAAGCTGCGCTCTGCTCCATCTTCGAAGAGGAAAGTGCGCATGTCCGGGATCTCCAACACCAGCACCGAGCGCCCCCAGTCCTTGCGGCTGACGTGCTCGAAAATTCGCGGTGGGACGGAAGGATTAGTCTCTGCCATCGATTACAGTTCCTCGAGAATCGGGTGGAAGCGGGCCTCGGAGCCGCGAAAAACGAGCCGGTCGTGTATCACGGACCCGACGCTCTTGCATCCGCTTGCGGTCGCCAGGGTGTAGCCGTACGAGCACTGTCCTGCAAGGTCCCGTTCTCATTGACGTTTGAGGAGCTATGACATCGTACGATGCTGCGCGAGTTGGGCTCGCGGCCATGATCCTCTGGTGGGCGGTCTTCGGTTCCGCCTGTGATCGGCCGACGGCACCGGAATCGAACGGCTTGCCGGAGGCGACCGTCGCTTCGGCCAGCAACCCCAAGCTCCCCGGGTTCGATCGGGTGGATGCCGAGCTTCAGGCCCGGCTCGAGGCCGCGGTTCGAGCGAAGGGCCCAGACTACCGGCCGCGTACCGAGCATCTGCGGTCGGATGGAAGCCCCGAGTTCACCAATCGTCTGATCGAGCAGTCGAGCCCGTACCTATTGCAGCATGCTCACAATCCGGTGAGCTGGTACCCATGGTCCGACGAGGCGTTTGAGCGCGCCAGGCGCGAAAACAAGCCGGTGTTTCTCTCGGTGGGATACTCGACCTGTCATTGGTGCCACGTCATGGAACGCGAGTCGTTCGAAGACGAGGAGATCGCCGCCCTTCTCAACCGGCACTTCATCGCGATCAAGGTCGACCGCGAGGAGCGGCCCGACGTCGACAGTGTCTACATGACGGCGGTCAATCTCCTCACGGGTCGAGGTGGCTGGCCCATGACGGTGATCATGACCCCCGACAAGGAGCCCTTCTTCGGCGGAACCTACTTCCCGCCGCGCCCTGGCGTCCGAGGCGCTCGGACGGGTTTGATCGACATCTTGAACGAGATGCAGGCCCGGTATCGAGATGACCCTGGCTCCGTCGCTGCCCGTGCGCAGGAGATCAGTCAGCAGGTCGAGCGCGCCTCCTTCCTTCAGCCTGGCCCTGGTGTGCCGAGCGACACGACGATCGTGGTCGCGACGAACCAGCTCGCCGCTCGGTTCGATCGCGTCGATGGCGGATTCACCGGGGCGCCGAAGTTCCCCCAGCCTGCTCGGCTCACCCTCCTACTCCGCTATGCGCGCCGGAGCGGCGATCGGGGCGCAGCGGCGATGGTCATGACCACACTCGACCGTATGGCTGCAGGCGGAATCTACGACCATGTGGGCGGCGGCTTCCACCGGTACTCGACCGATGCCAAGTGGCTCGTGCCTCACTTCGAGAAGATGCTCTACGACAACGCACAGCTCGCGGCACTGTACATCGAGGCCTGGCAATGGAGCGGAGACCCACGTCACGCGCGCGTGGCGAGGGAGATTCTCGACTACGTCCTCCGCGAAATGACCTCGGCCGACGACGCGTTCTTCTCGGCGACGGACGCGGACAGCCCCACACCAAGAGGTGATGAAGAGGAGGGCTGGTTCTTCACCTGGACGCCAGACGAGCTCCTGCGCGCGCTAGGGCCAGAAGAGGCCGATTTAGTCTCCGATGCCTATGGCGTGAGCCCTCAGGGAAACTTCGAGGGACGAAACATCCTCCATCGCGTCAAGAGCGATCAAGAGCTCGCCAAGCAGCGCCGCACATCCGCCGGTGCGGTCGCCGAGCGACTCTCCGGCGCGCGGGCTCGTCTCTACAAAGCGCGCTCCAAGCGGCTTCCACCCCTTCGCGACGACAAGATCATTGCGGCATGGAACGGGCTCATGATTTCAGCGTTGGCTCGGGCCGGGTGGGCGCTTGCCGAGGATCGATACGTCGATGCCGCCTCCCGTGCGGCACACTTCGTGCTCGACAGAATGCGTGACCCGTCGGATCGGCTCGTTCGAACCTCCCGGGATGGCGCGCACTCCGGCCTGGCGTTCCTCGATGATCATGCCTTCATGGTTGCCGCCTGCCTCGACCTCTACGAGACGACCGGTGATCCTGCATGGCTCGAGTCCGCGCTGGCTCTTCAGCGGGATCAGGACGAGTGGTTCTCCGACCCGAGTGGCGGCTATTTTCTCGCGGCAAGCGACGCTGAGGATCTGCTGGTACGCGAGAAGCCGATCTACGACGGAGCGGTACCCTCCGGCAATTCGGCGGCGGCTGGCAACCTGCTTCGCCTCCACGACCTCACCGCTCAGACCGAGTGGCGAACCCGGGCAGAGCGCTTGTTCGCCTCGGTCTCTCTGCGGCTCACTCGCGCGCCAACCGGATCGCCCCTCCTGCTCGCAGCGCTCGACCGCTATTACGACGCGCCGCTCGAGGTCGCGATCATCGCTCCGAAAGGCGAGCGTGACGGACTGGGATTGGCGCAAACGCTTCGCGCCAGCTACGTGCCCAACAAGGTGTTCGTGGTCCTCGATGAACCGGCAGCACTATCCCAGTCGACCCTGGTGCCCTGGCTCGAGGCGAAGCGTTCGATCGATGGACGCGCGACCGCCTACGTGTGCGAACGCGGCCGATGCGAGCTGCCGACTTCGGATCCGAACCGATTCGAAAAGCAGCTCGCAAAGCGCACGCCCTACCCGAGCTTCAGCGAAAGTGCGCCGCCCCGCTTGCCGTTCGAGAGGCCACGATGAGCCAGGACGAGCGCTGGGTACTCGCCTCCCACAACGCCGGCAAGGTGCGCGAGCTCGAGGACCTTTTCAGGGGGCTCCCCGTCGACCTCAGGCCGGCGAGCGAGCTCGATCTGCCCGAGCCCGAGGAGACGGGGTCCACCTTCGAAGCGAACGCGGAGCTCAAAGCCAAAGCGGCCGCGCGCGTCTCGGGCACCATTGCGTTGGCGGACGATTCCGGGGTCGAAGTTCATGCGCTCGGCGGAGAGCCTGGCATTCACACTGGGCGATGGGCCGGGCCCGAGCGAGATTTCGCCGTTGCACGGCAACAAGTCGAAGAGCGACTCGCGGCGCTCGGTCCCGGCACGAGCCGACGCGCGACGTACGTCTGCGTCCTCTGCGTCGGCTGGCCCGATGGACGGACGCAATGCTTTCGTGGGGACACGCAAGGGATCCTCGTCTGGCCGATCCGCGGGACTCTCGGCGCCGGCTTCGAGCCGATGTTCCTTCCCGACGGCTACGCGATCACTTACGCGGAGATGACTCCGGAGCACCGCGCCCGCGTCAATGCGCGCGCTCAGGCTTTCCGCAAGCTTCGGACTCAGCTCTTTGGTCCCGACGCTACGGCCGGCACTTGAGGTCGGAGTAGGGACACACGAAACGAACATGAAGATGGTCTTCGTGGTTCGGGAAGTGTCGGATGATTCCGCGCGGCTCGTACTTGCCGCGTGGATACTGGATCCAGCGGTCGAGCTTCGACTTGCTGACGCCTTTGCGTTTCGCGTACTTGTAGAGCTTTGCCTGCAAGCGATAGTCGATGAAGATCATCTCGGCTTGCCCGTTGCGGAGCCAGTGTTCGAGGAGTGCCCACTGCCGCGCTACGTCGAGCTCCGAGGATCGAAACTCCGCGAAACGACAGCCGTTGACGCCGCAGGTCTCCTGGTAGTAGCTGATGTCGGCGTCCCGACCGTTTTGGTGGCTTTTGTGATCCCGTAGCGGGCCGCCGTCACGGTCGCTGATGTCGTGCACCCGGACGACTTTGGTGTGTCGGAACTTGCGATCGACAGCGTCGAACGCATCGATGATCCAGCGGATGGTCTCTTCGGTGCCGTAGGCCCGCGCCGGAGTCCGAATCACGTAGCCACGATGGGCCGGGAGTCTCTCCGGACTCTCCAGTCGGCCGCGGTTGGTCGGGCCTATCGCCTCGGAGGCGCTGACCGGCGCCCGGCTGTAGATTCGAATCGCCGTGCCGGAGCGCGGATTCTGAGTTCCGAGGCGTTCGTTCCAGCGCAGCACGTCCTTGGTGCTGACACCGTAGCGGCGTGCCGCCGATGCAAGACTGTCGCCTCGCTCCAGTCGAAAAACGACCTGCGGTCTGGGTGAGCCCACGTCGATGGTCTGGCCGGGATAGATTCGGGTCGGTCGAAGGCCGGGGTTCGCCTTGGTGAGCTCCTCGACGGTCGTATCGTGCCGCAGAGCGATGCCGGTCAGCGTGTCGCCCTTCTGCACGGTGTACCTGCGGCCCTGCTTCTTCGACGGCTGCTTGGCTTCGGCTCTCACCGCGACTGCAGTGCTTGGATCACGAGCGGCGACGGTTTTGGGGCGCGACTCTTCGAGCGGCCGAGAGCTCTCTCCGTAGTCGAACGGAGGTGTCCAATCGATCCCATCCTCGGAACCAATTCTCTTCCGTTGCACCGGTTTCGCATCCTCGACGATCAGTCTCTGTCCGACCCGAATGAAGTCGCTCTCGAGCCCATTCCATGTCTTGATCTCTGCGACGGTCACGCCCTCGCGCTTCGCGATCGTTCCGAGCACATCTCCGGACTGAACCACGACGCTGCGCGCATCGGCGCCCACTCGGGTCGGGGCCAGCGCGACAAGGCATAGAAGTGCCATCCCGAAAGCGCGAGACATTCCGATCCGGTGTATCGAAAATCCCTCATCAGGCCAAAAAAGCCGATGAAATGCGCGATTATGACTCCGAGCAGGAGCCTTGGTACCTTGATGCGATGCGCTCGATGAACAACGTCGCGCTCCTCTTGTCGATCGGGACACTCGTCTCATTGACGTCTTGTCAGAGGGCTTCTTCACCGAGCGTAGAGTATGTTCATCCGGGACCGCCACGCTACGAGATCGAATGTGCAGTGAGCACAGCCTGTGATGAATCCGTTGCACTACTGGTCGGACTGTCAGCGCCCGAGGAGCCGATGCGGTGTACTGCGGCCTTGATCGGAAAGCGCGCTGCGATCACGGCCGGTCATTGCGTGGCCTCAGAGCTCTCGGCCGGCGGAAGTTGCACTGGCGTTTGGCTCGGCTTCGCCGGCCGTGAGGGTCGCCCCACGCAATGGGTCGCGTGCCGACGAATCGCAACGGCGATGACCAGTTCGCCCGCCCTCCTCTCGCCCGACTATGCGATCGTCGAGCTCGACCATGAGGTCGATCGAGCCCCCTATCCAATCGCTCGCGAGCCGGTTTCTTCCGGGCAAGTCGTTCGCATGGTGTCGGTCACGGCCGATCGCTTCTACGATCGGCTGCATCAGGTGCGCAGTCGGCGGTGCGTAGTCGACGACAACGGAAGCCTCGCGCCATGGAGTCCGAACGCGCCCCCGTCGATTCGCGTGCTCTCGTCCTGTCCGGTCGGCGCTGGCAGCTCTGGAGCGCCTGTGCTGGACCATGAGGGGCGCATGCACGGGCTGATTCACGGAGGCGGCCCCCGTTACTTCGCCTTCGGTTTGATGACTCCTCTACCGGAACCAGTCGATCGCGACGACGGCTAAGACGGCGGCCACCCCGATCATCATCACGAGCAGACTCGCGGGCAGCGGCGGTGCCTGTGGAACCGCCCTTCGGCCTTTCGTCGTCGGGATCGCGAGGCGGTGGCGGGCGCTCGAGGCCATCGCATCGCGATGTTGTGTCGCGTCGACGAGGGCTTCGCCGCTCTGGGCGATCTCCATGAGCCTGCGTTTTCGGGATTCGCCCTCGGGGAAGAGTTCCGCCATCCACTCGGCGAGCTCCGCCGGACCGATGGGCGTGTCCTGCCTCGACAGCATGCGCCGAAGCGCCCTCCCCATCTCTCGCGCGCTCTGCCATCGCTCAGCCGGATTTCGCCGAAGAGCCTTCAGCACGATCTCGTCGAGCTCCTCAGGAATCTCGGGTCGAAACACCGATGGCGGCTGAATCTCGCTCGAGAGAACCGCGTACATCGTGTTCACGTCGCTGTCTTGGAGGAACAAGCGGCGAAGGGTGAGCAACTCCCAGAGCACGACGCCGAGCGCCCAGATGTCCACACGTCGATCGACAGCGGCTGCGGTCATCTGCTCGGGGGCCATATAGGGGAACGTACCCTTTACCTGACCCGCTTCGGTCTGATGCAGCCTCCGACGCGCATGGGCGATTCCGAAGTCCACCACCTGGGCCGTCCCGTCGTAGGTCACGAAGAGGTTCTCCGTCGAGACATCCCGATGGACCACGTGCAGTGACTCTCCTCGAGCATCCTTGAGCTCATGCGCGGCATGGAGGCCTTCGCAGGCTTGCGCGATGATGGTCGCCACCCGCGCTGGCAATTCGGGCGCGGTCCGCTGATCCAGGTTCACCATCACGCGGCGCTGCACGCGGGAGAGCGGCTCGCCTTTCAGGTACTCCATGGCGATGAAGTACTCCCCGTCGGCCTCGCCGAAATCGAAGACGCTGCAGACGTTCGGATGGGTGATGCTCGAGGCGATGCGGGCCTCGTCCAGGAACATGTCGACGTACTCCTTCTCGGAGGCCAGGTGAGGATGGATTCTCTTCAGAGCGACGAGTTTCTGAAAGTCCTGCGACCCCTCGGTCCGCGCCAGGTAGACGCTGGCCATGCCCCCCGAGGCGAGTTGGAAGCAGAGGCGGTAGCGCCCGATGGTCGCCGGGGCCCCCCGGCGGGGCTCGACCGAGCGCCATGCCGACTTTGGGCGCACATCGAGATGCGGCGATTTCCTATTTCCGGCCACTTTCAACATATTATTACATCTATATTTTAATTCCCAAGTCGATTTTACCAACTCGAAAGACAGGTTGACTCCCCTGTAGGTATACCCTATCCATTAGGGTTTCGACGGGTTCGACCTAATGAAGTTAGGAGAAACATACGACCTCGATGGAATTGATCGGCAGCTCCTCAACGAGCTCCAGAGCGATTCCAAGCGCTCGCTAAAGGATATTGGCGCGGCGGTGGGCTTGAGTGCGCCTTCGGTAATGGAGCGCGTTCGCAAGCTGGAAAACGCTGGAATCATCAAGGGTTACCATGCCTTGCTCGATGCGCGGAAGGTGGGTCTGGACATCTCGGCATTCATCGGGGTCTCGATCAGCAATCCGCCCCAACTCGCGGCCTTCGAAACCTGGGTCGAGGCGATCCCCCAGATCCTCGAATGCCACCACGTCACGGGTGGCCACACTCTGCTTCTCAAGGTAAAGACGCGAAACACCGCGGATCTGGAGAAGCTGATCAGTCGCATCCGGTCCATGGAAGGGGTCGCGAGCACCGAGACCATGGTGGTGCTCTCGACCCATACCGAACGGGTAGAAGTGGCCCTACCCCCTGATGACTCCGCTCCCGATGCGCGGCGGCGCAAGCGTGCCCGCCGCAAATCCGATAAGCCCCGAACCCTCAAAGCCCCCCCAACCCTCGAAGAAGCATGAACTACGGATTCCCTGAAAAGCATGGCCTCTACGACCCGGAGAACGAGAAAGACGCCTGCGGCGTCGGCTTCGTAGCTCAGATCAGGGGCGTCGCGTCGCATCAGATCGTGAAGGACGCCAACCGCATCCTCTGCAACATGGACCATCGCGGGGCGCGTGGCTCGGAGACGAACACGGGCGACGGTGCGGGGATGCTCACCGCGCTACCCGACAAGCTGCTGCGCCGCGAAGCGAAGGCGCTGCTGGACATCGACCTCCCAGAAGCCGGGCGCTTCGGCACGGGGAACATCTTTCTGCCGACCGATGAAGAGGAGCGCGACTACTGCAAGGCCGCATTCGTCAGGATGATCGAGAACCAGGGGCAACGGTTCCTCGGTTGGCGTCCTGTGCCGACCGATCCCGATGGTGCGAACCTGGGGCCGACCGCCCTCGCGAGCATGCCTCACATCGAGCAGCTTCTGGTGGGCGCAGCAGACGGACTCGATCAAGAGGCTTTCGAGCGCCAGCTCTACATCATCCGCAAGAGCGCAGCGACCTCGCTCCGTCGAGACGAGCGGCTCAAGCAGCGCGGCATGCTCTACGCATGCTCCCTTTCGAGTAAGACGATCATCTACAAGGGAATGCTTGCTTGCGAGCAGGTGCTTCCTTTTTACGGAGACCTCACCGACCCCGACTTCCAGACGCACCTCGCGATGGTTCACTCTCGCTTTGCAACCAATACGTTTCCGAGTTGGGAGCGAGCCCAGCCGCTTCGTTGCCTGAGCCACAACGGCGAGATCAACACGCTTCGTGGCAACAAGAACGCCATGCAGTCACGTCAGGGTGTCGTCGAGAGCGAGCTGTTTGGCGAAGAGATCCGCAAGCTCTTCCCCATCGCAGAGGAGGGGCTTTCCGACTCCGGCACCTTCGATAACGTACTGGAATTCCTGTACATGAGCGGCCGGTCGATGCCCGAGGCCGCGATGATGATGATCCCCGAGGCCTGGCAGAAGCATGCGCACATGCCGCAGGTCAAAAAGGACTTCTACGAGTACCACTCCTGCCTGATGGAGCCCTGGGACGGACCGGCGTCGATCGCCTTTACCGACGGAACCGTGATCGGAGCCGTGCTCGATCGAAACGGCTTGCGTCCTAGCCGCTATTACCTGACGCACGACGATCGGGTGATCATGGCGTCCGAGGTCGGAGTCTTGCCGGTGCCGCCCGAGACGGTCGCAGAGAAGGGCCGGCTCAAGCCCGGACGCATGTTCCTGATCGACTTCGCGACCGGACGAATGATTCCCGACGCGGAGCTCAAGAACGACATCGCATCGCGGCGGCCGTACGGCCAGTGGCTGCAGGAGCAGCGCCTCAAGCTCACCAAGCTGCCGGTAAACGGCGACGCGAAGGGTTTCGAGCCTGACACGCTCATGCCCCGGATGCAGGCATTTGGTTACACCACCGAGACCATGCAGTTCATGCTGCGACCGATGATCGAGCAGAAGCGCGACCCCGTCGGCTCGATGGGGAACGACGCCTCGCTCGCCGTGCTCAGCGATCAACCTCGCCTCAGCTACGACTACTTCAAACAACTCTTCGCGCAGGTCACCAACCCGCCGATCGACTCGATCCGTGAGGAGGTCATCATGGCGGTCGAGTGCTACGTCGGACCCGAGAAGAACCTGCTCGACACCACGGCTGAGCAGGCAAATCGGCTCCGAGTACCGCATCCCATCCTCACCAACGAGGAAGTCGCGGCGCTCAAGACCATCGACGAACGCGGCTGGCGCAGCAAGCTCATCGACATCACCTGGCCCCGCGCCGAGGGGCCCGAGGGTCTGGAGCCGGCCCTACGGCGAATTCGGCAAGAGGCCGAGGCGGCTGTGGACGAGGGTTACAGCCTCATCATTCTCAGCGATCGCAAGGCTGGGCAGGACCGGGTTCCCGTCAGCGCGTTGCTGGCGACCGGCGCAGTTCACCATCACCTCGTACGGGCAGAGAAGCGCACGCGGCTCGGAGTCATCGTGGAAACGGGTGAAGCTCGGGAGGTCCACCACCACTGCTGCCTGCTCGGTTATGGCGCAGACGCGATCAACCCCTACCTCGCCTTCGAATCTCTGTGGCAGGAGCGTCGGCTGGGCACGCTCGATCCCGACACCTTCCCCGATGACGAGAGCATCGTTGTCGGCTACCGGAAGGCTGTCGCGAAAGGAATGCTCAAGGTCTTCGCCAAGATGGGCATCTCGACGCTCCAGTCGTACAAGGGCGCGCAGATCTTCGAGGCGGTCGGGCTCAACAGCACGGTCATCGATTTCTGTTTCGCGGGCACTGCGAGCCGCATTCAGGGTGTCGGCTTC
>CBDUCC010000002.1:0-34964 GCA_965365555.1 uncultured Myxococcales bacterium
GCTCTTCTTCCGTCGTATCTTACCGGATCAAAGGGCCGGCGAGGGGTACGTCGCGTTCGCGCTCGACACCGCGGCCTTTCCAACGCCGTCCACGCCGATCAGCGCCACCGACCGTAGCCGCCCACGCTGCTCGCTCGACAACACCGCCTCCGCCCGTCGAATCTCCTCGTCGCGTCCGGTCAGCACGTCGCCTGCCTCCATCGTATCCGCGGCGAAAAGGCGTCGATACACGAGCGGAAGCTCCGCGCCCACGTCGGGAGCGGCGAAGCTTCCTGCCGTCAGCTCCTCGCTCGGAAGGGGCCCTGCGAGGCCGATCCTCTCGCTCCAGCGTTCCAGTCGTTCCTCGCCGAACAGTGCACGCATCGCATTCCGAAGCTGCGTTTTGATCCGCTGGATTCTCGGCGGTCGCTCCGCCTCCTCGATCATCCGGAGCCCGCTAGCGGCACGGCGCATCGCCTCCAATCGAGACCGACTGAACTCTCCTTCGGCGAGCTCCGTGCGAAGCGTTTCGAGCGTTCCGAGCGCTGCGTCGTACATCTCGTTGGCGATCATGTCCGGCCATCCTTTGGCCTCGACACGAATCTCCTCGAGGGAGTTGTAGCTCCGCTCGAGCTGTCCGTAGACCATGTCCCGAAGGAGCGAATGCATCTCTTCCGGGACCGGTTCATCATGAACGACCTCCAGCTCGGCCGTCGCCAGCTCGACGTTGAAAGCGACCACGCGTTCCAGCTCCTGCAAGAGGCTTGCGAGTGGCTGCACACGCTCAGCGAGCTCGCGTCGACTGGCGAGGAGCTTCGGCGCCACGCGGCTGTCGATGTACGTCAGCACCACTTCACGAAACGGCACCTCGACTTCGGGAAGAGCGGTTGGCAAGCGCCATTCCCCTGTCTGCTGCTGTCCGACCGTCACCCGATAGCGCGGCGTGAGAGCGCGGCAGGCGTCCACCAGCGTGTCGAGCAGTGGAGCGATCTTCGTATCATCGCTCAGGTCTTGGTAGAGCTCGTTGGTGACGCGAGCCGCCTCGCCCGTCGCCTTACTGGTGGCTTCGGTCGAGCTCCGGAGAGCCGCGGCCAACTGCTCCCCCGATTGATCGGTTTCGAGCGCCGCGTTCAGTTCGCCCAGCGCGGTCTGAAGAGTCTCGCTCACCCGCGTGACCTGGGACGAAGCTCGGCGTTGAACGGTGTTGGTCAGACGGACCACGTACTCGGATACGTTGTCCTTGATGCGAGCTTCGAGTCCGAGGAGCTCGAGCTCCATCGCGAGCGAGGAGTACTCGGCGGAGCTGGCTTTCCGCAGGTTTGCGACGTCTTTGGTCAGCGTCTCGATCGCCCGCATCCGATTCGCGAAGCGCCGGCTGGTCCGCCGTTCCCGTGACGGGAGGTCCAAGGTACCGAAGGTGGGGAGGTCGTCCTTCATGTGGACGAAGCCGACGGCCACCGCGCTTGCCGCGCGATACGTGCCGTCCGCAGTGATTCGGACGACCTCGTCGAGAGCCAGCGCGAGCTCCTCTTCGACCTCGTGCCGTAGTCTCACCAGATGCCGTTCGAGGTCGGCATCGGGATCCGAGCAGATGTCGACGACGTCGTCGTAGCCGGCGATCACGCCATCGAACAGGCTGCGGGTCCGCGCCGCCATGTGGCGGTCGGCCTCGACGAACAGAGCCGCCAGAGCTTCGAATCGAGTCGGCGCATCATAGGACAGGTGGTACCGCCCGAGGGCCTTCAGCCGCACCTCGCGGATCGGCTCGGTCTGACCAAAGGCCTTTCGCCAGCCTCGGCGTGTTCGTAGCCATTGCCGCTGGATTTGCTTCCACAACGAGTCGCCCTCGTGCGCCTCATACGTTTCGTCCTCGTACGGCGCCGGCACCACTTCGGGGAGCTCGTCGACGACACTGTCGACGCTGTTCAAGATGTTCTCGGGCGTCCAGGTCTGCTTCGAGAGCGTCACGGAGCGCCCGAGCACGATCCCTCGCCAGTGCGCGGCCAGCTCGGATTGCGCCGCACGGAGCATCGTCACCAGCTCGTCCCGTTCCACCGCCTCTTCGGCGCGAGCCTGGACCGTCAGACGCCTATGCTGCCGAAGGAATTCCCGTCGGAGGTCGCGGAGGAACTTGCCCGAGTCGACCTGGAAGTCCCGCAGGGGACCGGTGGAGACTTCGCGAACGATGCTCTGGAGATCACCGCCCAGGTCTTGCATCCGAGAGTTGAGCTCCGAGCTCTTCGTTTGAAGTGGGGCTCCCCAGAGGTCTTTCGCGCCCAGGTGCTCGGGCCAGGGCTCGAGCTGCTTTGCAGGCCCATCGTCGCCCTCGGGTTTCAGCGAGGGCGGTTTCACCGAGAGATGACGGGTCGGCGCGAGCGAGGCTCGCACTCCGCTCGTCTCGCCTGCCAGGCCAAGGCCCATCTTGAAGAGCACCGGGCCGATCAGCTCGTTGATCGCGACTCCGCCGATGATCAGGGTTTCTAGCGACTGACCGAGCTCGCCGAAGGTGTTCCCGATCAGGGCAGCGAGGAGGATCGATACTCCAGCCTGTGAGACGAAACCCATCCATCCGAATGCCCGAGTGGCTTCGTCCGCTTTGCCGAGACGAGCGCCCAATGCGGTCCCCGAGTAGATCGCGAATACGCGGACGCCGACGAGGGCGACGGCGAAGAGCGCCACTTGCTGCAGCTGATCCAGGTGGAGCTTCGCCCCTGCGAGCGTGAAGAAGACGACGTACACCGGCAGGGAAAGGCGCTCCACGGTTTCGATCAGTCGATGTCCGGTCTTGGAAAAGTTCGAGACACCGAAACCAGCGGCCAAGAAGACGAGCACGGAATCCCACTCGAGCTGGTCGGAAATGAACGTGACGAGGTAGACCACGCCGACGATGAACACCAACAGCTCTTGGTTGATGTAACGGATGTAGAGCGCCATCAGGCCACCCACGACCACCGCGCCGAACAGGATCGAAAAAACGATGTGGTTGAGGAGATAGGCCCAGATGCCCCCTTCGATGGCTCCCATGCCTACCTGCTGAGCCACGACGACCTGAGCCACCGCAAATGCCACGACGACGATCACGTCTTTCAAGACCACGACGGACAGCACGTTTCGGGTCATCGGACCCTCGGCGCGCGACTCCATGATGACTGCGATCGTCGCCGCCGGAGAGGTGGCGAGCGAGACCGAGGCGACCATGCCGCCAACTGCGAGCGCGGCGATCATCGGCAAGCCCTGCAGCCCCGGAAGCGCGATGATCGGCACCGCACCCGAGATCAGCCAAAAGAAGCCCGTCATCAAAACGCCGATCGAGACCAGTTGCGCAGCCAGGATCGAGCTGATGACGCGGAACCCGCGCTTGAGGCCCTCCAGCTTCAGCTCGCCACCGGCGGTCAGCGCGATCAGGGCGACGGCCAACGTGTCGAGCAGGCTCAATTGGTCGATGACGTCGTCGTTCAGGATTCCCTTGTCGAAGGGCGGTGGGAGCCCGAGACCGCTGAGCGCCGTGGCGAAGGAAGGTCCGAAGACCAGGCCAGCGATCAGGTAACCGGTGATGTGCGGCAGCCTGATTTGGCCGACCAGCCCGCCGATCGTGTAGCTCGCCAGCACCACGAAACCAAAGGCGAGCATCCCGCTCGGGTCGAACTCCTGCTGGGCGAACTGCTCGAACTGGTAGAGTGCTGCCATCCCGAACAGAAGGAGGATGATCACCGAGATCTGGCGACGCGCGTGACTCTCTTCGCCGGGCGGAGGCATGCTGTAGGCGCCAGTCATCAGCGTCTCCAGAAGCCCGGTAGCATCAGGGCGAACAGGGTGAAGAACTCGAGGCGGCCGAGCAGCATGGCGAGTGCGAAGAAGAGCTTACTGCCTGCCGAGTAGCTCGCGAAGTTGTCGGGTCCGATGTGAAACGGTGCCGGGCCCATGTTCGAGAGACAGGTCAGCATGGTGCCGAACGCCGTGGGCACGGGCACGCCTTCGACGAGGGTCACGAACAAGATGCCGAACCCGATGCACCCCATGTAGATGAGGAAGAACGAGGCGACGTCCGAAAGGACCTGGGTGCTCACGGCGACCTTGCCCATGCGAACGAGCTGGACGGTGGCTGGGCGGAAGCTCTTCTGGAGCTGAGCAATCGCTTGCTTGCCCATTAGAACGGCGCGTTCGACTTTGATTCCACCCGCCGTCGAGCCGGCGCAGCCGCCAACGAACATCAGCAAAATCACGATCGTGAGCGCGGTCGAGCTGTAAACGCTGTAATCGTCCGTTCCGTAGCCCGTCGATGAAATCGTCGTGGCGACCATGAAGAACGAGTAGCGGAAGGAGGTGAGAATCTCCTGGTGCACGCTGAGGTTCAACGCGGTCAGTACGACCACGGAGGCCCCGACGATTCCCAGATACGCCCTGAACTCGATGTTGCGGACGAGGCCTCGCCAGCTCCCGGTTCGCAGCAGCCCGTAGTAGAGGCCGTAGTTGACGCTGCCGATCAGCATGAAACAGGCGATGACGTACTCGACCGCCGGCCGCTCGAAGCCCCCAATCGAGGCGTCCAACGTCGAGAAGCCGCCCGTCGACATCGTCGTGAACGCGTGACAAACCGCATCGAAGAGGTCGAGCCCGAGCACTTTCAGCAGCGCCACCTCGATGAGCGTCAGCACGCCGTAGAGCTTCCAGAGCGCGAAGGACGTCTCAGCGATTCGCGGGCGGAGCCCTTCTGCCGTGGTTCCTGGCACCTCTCCCCGGAACATGTGCTTGCCCCCTGCGCCGAGGTTCGGAAAGACTGCGACGAACAACACGACGATGCCCATCCCTCCGAGCCATTGGATCAGGGAGCGCCAGAGGAGGAGCGGCCGCGATAGCTGGCCTTCGATGTCGGTGACCACCGTGGCGCCAGTGGTCGTCAGTCCGCTGACCGACTCGAAGAACGCGTCCGTCGCCGTCATGCCGGCGCCCAGCATGAACGGGATCGCGCCGCATGCCCCAGCCGCAACCCAAATCAGACTCACGGCGAGGATCGCTTCGCGCCGCGAGATCCGCTCCGAGACGTGGCGTTTGCCGTAGAGAAAGGCGCCCAGACCGAGCGACGAGACGATGATCGACGACAGCGCGAGCGCTGCGGCGCCACCCTGGGGCCGAGTCGGGTCCGGAGCGAGCTTGTCCCAGAGCATGCCGATCCCCGCGCACAGGGAGATCATCACACCGAGGCCGAGCACGACGGCGCCGACCGGCCGAATGACCCCACGAAAATCTCGGGCTTGCGAGCTCACTCACCCCTCGGTCGAAAGAGCCGCTCGACGGTCGGTCGTGCATCCTTCGTGGTCATGAGGATGACGCGATCTCCGGGGTGCACGACGTCCTTGCCGTGAGGGATGATCACGTCATCCCCGTGCACGATCGCAGCAAGCAGGGAGCCACGCGGGAGGTTCATTCGATGAAGCGGCTTGTTCACCGCGCGGCACTTCGGGCTCGCGGTCAGCTCCACGACCTCGGCCTGGCCGTCTTCGAGGACCGTCAAGCTGTGCAGACCACCGCCTCGGGAGAATCGCAGAATCTGGTCGGAAGCGACGGTGCGCGGCGAGAGAACGATGTCGACTCCGAGTTGTCGATAGATCGACGCGTAGTCGGCGCGCTGCACGATCGTCGCCGTTCGCTTGCAACCGACACGCTGCGCGAGGAGGGCGGCCATCAGGTTGATCTCGTCCTGCCGCGTGACGGCCGCGAACAGGTCATAGGTCCCGACTTCCTCTTCCTCGAGCAGGGCACCGTCCGTTCCATCGCCGTGAACGACCTCGATGCCCTGGAACTCAGCGCTGATCTCCTCGGCGACCTCGAGGTCGCTCTCGATCATCATTACGGTAGCGCCCTGCGAAAGAAGCTCTCGCGCGAGAGCTTTGCCCACGACGCCGCCACCGACGATGCACACGCGCTTCGCTTCGCGCTCCTTGCTGAAAAGCCGCTCCGCGGCGAGCACGCCTTCGGGCCGACCGATCAAGTAGACTCGGTCGCCTTTGACCAGAACGTCTGCACCACCGGGGACGAACAACTCCCCGTCGCGAACGACCGCGCTCACCAAGGTATGCGGTGGGAGCTCGATCGAGGAGAGCGGCTTGTTCAGAACGCGTGAATCATCGAGGTCGATCTGCACCAATTCGACGCGGTCCTGCGCCAAATCAACGACGTCCGAAGCGCCGTAGGAACGTGCAATCCGGCTGAGCTCCTGCGCCACCAGGACGCGCGGATTGATCACCACGTCGACTCCGAGCAATCCATAGCGAATGCCTTCGGTCCATTCGGACCATGCGGTGCCCTGAACGCGAGCCACCAAGTGCTTTGCGCCGAGCTGCTTGGCACCGAGAGCGGCGATGAGGTTCATCTCATCGTGGTTGGTCACCGCGGCGACCAGGTCCGCTCGGGCGGCGCCGGCGATCTTCAGCAGAGTTTCGCTCGCGCCGTATCCGACCATGGACGCAACGTCGTAATGCTCCTCCGCATACTGGACGGCCTTCGGGTTCGAATCCACGGCGACGATGTCGTGCCCCTCTTTGTCGAGCACGCTGAGCAAGTGGCGCCCTACCTCTCCCAGGCCGATGATGACGATGTTCATTTCGCGGATACCTCGATGGAAGTGCGGGAATCGCCTTCGCGGATCTCTCGTTGAATCTCACCCTGGTCCGCCAGTAGCCCGCGCAGCAGACGAGGGGCGAGCAGGTCGTTGATGACGATCGAGCCGAGCACGACCGAATACGCGATGTCCGCGGCGCCGCCCTGATACACGAGTCGGAACGAGACCGCCATCGCAAGCGTCACGTCTCCATGGGCGAGCAGGCCGCGAAACAGGTCCTTGCGAAGGGTCGTCCCCCAGGCAGCGATGATGCTGGCGAGCCATTTGGCAAGGGTTCGCAGGACCAGGAATCCCGCGAGGGCGACCAGAGTCGCCTGAAGGTCGGTCGGTCTCCAGAGCGCGCCCGCGAAGATCAGAAGCACGATGGCCATCGGCCGTTCCGTCGACTCCAACGTGCTGTGAAGAAGGTGGCCGCCGCGGGCGAAGTTCACCAAGACGAAACCCATCGACAGGTTCACCGCGAGCGGCGAGAGCTCGAGGAAGTACGCGCCCCCCGAGGCGAAGGCAATGATCCCGACCAGCGCCAGGAATCGAGAGTTGTCCGACTCGTCCCCGGCCAGGAAGAGCGAGAACAGAAAGCCCAGAGCCGCCCCGAGCAAGACGGTGACCCAGGCCCAGAGTGAAGGTGAGTACTTCTGCGCGCCGGCAGCACTCTCGTGGAATACGCAGAAGATCAGGCCGAAGGCGAGGATGACCATGATGTCGCCGAGTCGCGTCCCATTGCGCAGGAGTGGCGAGAGCCGACCGCTGATCTCGTACCGACGCGACAACAGGTCGAACGGTTCGGCCGAGTCGGCCGCTGCGAAACATGCAAGGGCCGCCGCGCTGAGCATCGCGGTACGCTTCTCCTCTGCACCGAACTCCCAGGACTCGAAGAGCATCCCCGACTCGGCGAAGAAGTAATAGGCGCCGAAGCCCACCGCTGCGCCCGGAAGCAGGTGGTGGAGGATCACGATGCGCCAGGTCGCCGGGTCGAGCTTCTGCAGGCTCGCAAAGTCGAAGTCCGTACCTCGTAAGAGGCCGACCCAGCCGGCCGCGAGCGCGATGACCGGAACGATGCCGGTCATGTTGTCGAAGACGCCAATCGCAGGGAACGTGGGTCCGAGCAGTGCGCCGAGGAGCAGGTACTCCGCGCCGCTCACGACCAGGAACCGGCGTTGCAGCCGTTCGACGACGTTGTGCGCCAGCACGTAAGCGACGCCGATCACGATGACCAGCAGCACCACGGTTCCGAGCTCGCCCGCGCGGCGGCCGTCCGCACTTCCGCCCGCTGCGTACGCCACGGCCGGCATCGCCGCCCCGAGGAGCCACAACGCGGTCAACATGAGCCTCCCCGCCATCAGGGCCTAATTGTGAAGAAGAAGAGGCCCGAGGGGTAGTTTCAGGCTGGACAGGTGTTTAGGCCCTATTTTTGAAGGCCTTCGAGCACGATGGAGATGAGTCCCTGGGTCGTCTCGACCGGATCCATCTGAATCTGGTTGCGTACGGATGCGAGTGCCAGGGCTTCGACCGCGCCGAGCACGGCCAGGGCGCTGACGCGAG
Organism: uncultured Myxococcales bacterium; assembly: GCA_965365555.1. Classification (GTDB taxonomy): domain Bacteria; phylum Myxococcota_A; class Polyangia; order Polyangiales; family Houyiibacteriaceae; genus SG8-38. The sequence goes on from CBDUCC010000002.1 coordinate 8,141, forward strand.
GGTCCGAGACGACGACCAAACGCTGATCGACGGCCACCTGGCTGAGGCCCATCGCCCGCTCGTCCAGCTCTGCCGCCAGGTCGGAGATCGCCTGGCGGGCCACGGTTGCCGGAGCTCTGCGCTCCTGCAAATACAGGCACATTGCGTCCGGATACATGGCGAGCGCGCCGACGAGCCGGTTTCCAAGCTCACCGTAGGCGCGGACGGCTTCCGCACGTCCGGTCACCGAGCGAAGCTGCTTGTGACAGGCATCGAGTGCCGCCCGCATCGTCTGTGCGACCGGCTCGACCACGGCCTCGACGAGGTCGGCTTTGTCCCGGAAATACCGGTAGAAATTGCCCTTTGCCATGCCCGCTTCTCGGGCGACCTCGTCGATGGTCACCGCCTCGATGCCGCGCGCGAGGAACAGGGTGAGTCCCGCATCGACGAGGTCCTGAACCCGCTTTCGACGGTTGAGGTCTCGCTTTCCACCGACTGCGCCGGGTCGTTCCATCGGCCCGGCTCGCCTTGGCCTTATCTCCTGGTCCATCGATATGCTCCTAACGGGGGTGAAGCGTTCTTCTGGAAGGTATGGGGCACGAGGTGGACACGTAAAGACCTTCCGCGAAAATATTGCGCATCCTTGCCGAGGCGAAAGCCGTGCTTGCGGAAATCGGCAGAAACGAACAAAATTCCAAGTGTTAGCCTCGATTGACATCCAGAGGAGCGGCCTCTACGACCTGATTGGATGAACCCCGAAGCACTTCGATGACCTTGCCTGCTCGAAAACCCGATTGGCTTCGTGTGCGGCTCCCTGCCGGACCGCAGCAGCAGGAGTTTCAGAGCCTCCAAGCCCGCTTTCGGGGTCGTGGGTTGCACACCGTCTGCGAGGAAGCGCGCTGCCCCAACATCTTCGAATGCTGGGGGCAGGGGACGGCCACCGTCATGATTCTCGGGGAGACCTGCACACGAGGCTGCCGGTTCTGCTCGGTCAACACCGGCAAGCCCGGCGGGCTCGTCGACGCGAACGAGCCGGAGAACACCGCGATCTCGTTGATGGAGATGGGCCTGGCGTACGTGGTGCTCACCATGGTCGACCGCGACGACCTCCCTGACGGCGGGGCGGCTCACGTCGCAGAGACGGTTCGAAGGATCAAACACCACAGTCCCGCTCTGCGTGTCGAGACGCTGGTCGGCGACTTCCTCGGGGCCGAGGCTGACGTCGCGACGGTCGTCTGCGAGGGACGCCCCGACGTGTTCGCGCACAACGTCGAGGTGGTTCCTCGGCTCCAGCGAACGATCCGCGACGCGCGTTGCTCTTGGGGCCGATCGACCGCCGTGCTCCGCTCCGCCAAGGACCTCGGCGCGCGTGTGACCAAGTCCTCATTGATGGTCGGTCTCGGGGAATCGCACGACGAGGTGATCGACGCGATGCGGCGGCTTCGCGATGCCGAGGTCGACGTCCTCACGATCGGACAGTACCTGCGCCCGACCAAGCGGCACGCGAACGTCGTACGCTACGTGGAGCCAACGGAGTTCGCCGATTACGAGAGCGCCGGGCTCGAGCTCGGGTTTGCCTTCGTCGCCTCCGGCCCGTTGGTTCGATCGAGCTATCGCGCCGCGGAGGCGTTTCTCTCGGGCGTGTTGGCGGAGGAGGAGTCGATGGAACCCGCCATGAACCGATACGGGAAGAAACGGAAGCTTTCGGTACTGACCTGAGGGGTGCATGCAAATCATTCGCGAGGACGGAAGTCTCGATCCACGGCTCGACCCCGGGCTCTGCGTCGAACATGTCGTCGCGCTTTACAAGGCCATGGTTCGAACCCGGGCGGTCGACGATCGGCTTCAGAAGATCCAGCGGCAGGGACGCATCGCCTTTCACGTCGGCTCACTCGGCGAGGAGGCGGCCATCGTCGGGGCCGCGGCCGCGCTTCGGGACCAGGATTGGATCGTGCCCTGCTATCGCGAAGTGGGGGCGCTTCTTTGGCGTGGCTATCCATTGCAGCGTTACATCGACCACATGTACGGGAATGCCGGCGACCCGGCGCGGGGTCGCCAGATGCCGAGCCACAGCTTCAGTCGGGAGCACCGCTATCTCGCCGTCAGCGCGCCGATAGGCACGCAGATCCCACATGCCGTCGGACTGGCGATGGCGGCGAAGAAGCGAGGGCTCGACGAATGCGCTGCGGTGTTCTTCGGGGACGGCGCGACCAGCTCGAACGACTTCCACGCGGCGATGGGCTTCGCGGGCGTGTACCAGGCACCGGTGCTGTTTCTATGCCGGAACAACGGCTACGCGATCAGTCTGCCCGCCTCGGAACAGTGCGCTGCCGCGTCTCTGGCGGACAAGGCTCCGGGCTACGGAATTCCCGCAGTGCGCGTCGATGGAAATGATGCCCTAGCGGTCTGGAGCGTCGTGCGCGGGGCGGTGCAGCGCGCATCGGAGGGCGGCGGACCGACGTTCATCGAAATGACGACCTACCGCCTGGGAGGTCACTCCACGTCGGACGATCCTCGCGTCTATCGAAGCGATGCCGAAGTCGAATCCTGGCGTCGCGAGGATCCGCTCTCGAAGCTCCGAAGGCACATCGAGCAGCGCGGTGTCTGGACGACGAACCTCGACGAAGAGTGGCATGCCAGGTGTGAAGCAGAGGTGCGAAATGCGGTGGGGCGCGCGGATTCCAAGCCGCCTTCCGAGCTCTCCGATCTCTTCACCGACGTGTATGCAGAACGACCATGGCATCTGCGCGAGCAGGAGGCGCAAGCGCTCCGAGATCGCGAGCCCAAGGAAAGGGCGGAGGACGCATGAGCCAGATGACCCTCGTCCAGGCGATCCAGAGCGGCCTTCGTAACGCTTTGCAGGATGACGAGAACGTCCTGCTGATGGGCGAAGACATCGGGCGTCTCGGCGGAGTGTTTCGGGTCACCCAGGGGCTTCAAACCGAGTTCGGCACCGATCGCGTGATCGACACGCCGCTTTCCGAGACCGGCATCCTCGGCACGGCAATCGGGATGGCACTCCACGGCCTTCGTCCGGTCTCCGAGATCCAGTTTGCCGACTTCATCTACCCGGGTTTCGACCAACTCGTGAGCGAGGCTGCCAAGTACCGCTACCGAACGGCCGGTGAGTTTCAAGTGCCGATGGTCGTTCGCACGCCCTATGGCGGAGGCATTCGCGGAGGGCAGTACCACTCGCAATCCCCCGAGTCTCTGTTCATCCACACGGCCGGCCTCAAAGTCGTCTGCCCGTCCAACCCCTACGACGCGAAGGGGCTGCTCTTGCAGGCGATTCAGGATCCCGACCCGGTCGTCTTTTTCGAACCGAAACGGGTGTACCGGGCGGTGAAGATGGAGGTTCCCGAGGACTCGTACACCGTGCCGCTGAGCGAAGCCAAGGTCGTTCGGGAAGGCACTGGGCTGACCTGTGTTGCCTGGGGCGCGATGCTGCTCGAAGCGTTCGCGGCTGCCGAAGAAGCCGCCGCCCAGGGCGTCGGTGTCGAGGTGATCGATCTGCGAACGCTGTGGCCTCTGGACATCGACACGTTGATCGGGAGCGTGCAAAAGACGGGGAGGCTGGTGGTCGTTCACGAGGCGCCACGAACCTGTGGTTTCGGTGCGGAGCTAGTCAGCCTCGTCACCGAGCGGGCGTTCCTTCATCTCGAAGCACCGCCGGTGAGGGTCACCGGCTTCGATACCCCATTCCCTCTGACGCACGAACACGAGTACCTGCCGCTGGCCCCCCGGATCCTGCCGGCTCTGTTGGAGACGGCGAGGTACTGACCATGGCCGTCGTCGACTTCAGGTTGCCCGACATGGCTGAAGGGGTGATGGAGGGCGAAATCGTTCAGTGGTTCGTTCAGGCCGGCGACCAGGTCGCCGAAGACGATCCCTTGGTCGAGGTGATGACCGACAAAGCGACGGTGACGATTGGCGCTCCCTACCAGGGCACGGTGGAGCGCCTCTTCGTCGAGGTCGGCCAGGTTGCGAAGGTCGGACAGTTGCTCCTCCGCCTTGCGCGGAGCGGTGAGGACGATGCCCCGGCGGCCACAGCGGTCGGGCATATCTCGAGGGAGCTTCCCGGAGCGTCGCTTTTCGGCCCGAGCACCCAGGACGCGAATGAAACCAAAAAGGCTCAAGAAACCGGCTACTTCGAGGAGAGACCCCTGGCCACACCGGCCACCCGGGGGCTCGCCAAGGAGCTCGGCCTCGACCTTCGACGGGTTCCGCCGAGCGGCGCCGGCGGGCGCGTGACGGCGGACGATGTACGCGCTGCCGCACCCGATTCGAGCCCCGATGAGAGCCGAACGCCGCTTCGTGAAGAGCGCACTCCCATCCTCGGCCTGCGCCGAACGATCGCCAAGCGCATGCAGCGTTCGAAAACCACGGCGGCGCACTTCACCTTCGTCGAGGAGTGCGATGCGTCGGCCCTGGTCGCCACGCGTGCGCGACTCGCGCCGGAGGCTGAACGACGGGGTACTCGGCTCACGTACCTCCCGTTCATCATCAAGGCCGTTGCCGATGCGCTTCGCAGTCACTCGATGCTGAACAGCGCGGTTGACGAGCAAACCAACGAGCTCGTTCGAAAAAAGTATTACAACATTGGCGTTGCGACGGCAACCGATGCGGGGCTCGTCGTCCCGGTCGTGCACGGTGCCGATCGGAAGGGTCTTTTCGAGGTGGCCGAGCGCGTCGTGTGGCTTTCCGATGCCGCGAGGGACGGGTCGCTCCAAGCGCGCGACTTCCGCGACTCGACCTTCACGATCACCTCCCTCGGGAAGCACAGCGGTCTGCTGGCGACGCCGATCCTCAACCCACCCGAAGTCGGGATACTCGGCGTCCACCGCATCAAAGAGCGACCGGTCGTGCGGGATGGTGAGGTGGTCGTGGGCCAGGTGATGTTGCTCTCGCTCTCCTTCGATCACCGGGTCGTCGACGGCCATGTCGGCGCCGCCTTCGCATACGATGTCATCGAGATCCTCGAGGACCCCGAGCGGCTTTCCGAGTACGTCTGAATGAGTTCCGTACCTGCCAAGCTGCTCCAATGGTACGACCGGGTTGCGCGTGACCTTCCCTGGCGCGGGGTCGACGACCCGTACGCCGTCTGGGTCTCCGAGATCATGCTTCAACAGACCCGCGTCGATACCGTGATCCCGTACTATCGGCGCTTCCTCGAGCGCTTTCCAACCTTGCAGGCGCTCGCCCAGGCCGACGAGGACAGCGTGCTCGCGCATTGGAGCGGGCTTGGCTACTACCGCCGAGCACGAATGCTTCATGCGGGAGCGCGCGAGGTGGTCGCCCAGTACGGAGGCCGAGTCCCCGAAGACCCCGCTGCGCGCCGCGCACTGCCGGGGGTAGGCCGGTACACCGCAGGTGCGATCGGAAGCATCGCCTTCGGCAAGCCGGAGGCGGTCGTCGATGGCAACGTCGCCCGCGTGCTTGCGCGTCTTCTGCACATCGACCTTCCGCTTGGGACCAGTGCGATGGACCGACGGCTCTGGGAGGAGGCCGAGGGTCTGGTCCGTCGGGTACCTCCAGGGCGACCGGGAGATTTCAACCAAGCCCTGATGGAGTTGGGCGCGACCGTTTGCAGACCGCGCCAGCCCACGTGCGAGCTCTGTCCGCTCGCGGATGAATGCCGAGCCCATGGCCGCGGTGTCACCGAGCAGCTTCCGATTCCAAAGGCTCGAAAGGCTCCAAAGCACGTCGACCTTTGCGCCGTGATCGCAACCTCGGGCAGCGGCGCTGCGCGTGAGCTCTGGCTCGTCAAAGGGGAGGCGGCGCTCTTCGGAGGCCTATGGAGCCTGCCGATGGCCGAAAGCGGGCCACGCGAGGCCCTCCTCGAGCTTGGTATTCGGGCTCGAGTCCGCGCCCGCCCCGAAGGCGAGTTCGAGCACGTCCTCTCCCACCGCCGAATGCGCGTCACGCTCTACCGGGCGACCGGAGCGGCGGCCGTCCCCGGTACCACGCTGCGCCCGTTCAACGAGCCCGAGCTGCCCAAGGTCGGCATCTCCGCCCTCACCAAGAAACTCTTGGGACACGAAGCCCCTCCAAAACCCTAGCTATTTCAAGCCGTTACAATACCAAACGCGAATTTCAGCGCCTGCCGAGCTAGCGCGCCTGCCGCCAGAGCTCGCCGAGGGAAGGTCGCGATCCGGTCAGCAGGAAGCCGACGCGAAAGAGACGGGCGCCGATGCGGATGGCGACGCCGATCGAGATGACCAGAACCCCGATCGAGCCGGCGACCTCCCACCAGGCGACGCCCGAAGCATCGACGGCGAGGCGAACGATCACCGTCAGCGGCGAGGTAAACGGGATCCAGGTCATCACTTGGCCCAACACCCCGTTCGGTTCCTCGAGCAGAATCACGAGAACCATCAAGGGCACGATCGCAAGCATCGCCCAGCCCATGGTCAGCTTCTGACTCTCGGCAGCGTTGGCACCGAGCGCTGCCGTAGCGAGCATCAGGCTTCCGAGAAACAAATAGCCGAGGACGAATAGCAGCGGCGAAACCAGGATGGCCAGCCAAGGCACGGTCACGACCGCTGCCAACGCCGCTGACGCAGCCAGAGCAATGAACACGACCATCGACGACCAGACTGCGAACTGCAGGAGCCCTGCTGCGCCGAGGCCGAACAGCTTTCCGGCCAAGATCTCTTCGGGAGTAACCGAAGAGAGCAACACCTCGACGATCTTGCTCTCTTTGTCCGTTGCGACCGTTTGGACGAGGTAGCCGGAGGCGCTCAGGAGGGCCGTCAACAGGAGCACCCCCAGGAACAAAGGAATCGTCGTTCGCATCAGGAGGTCGAGCGCTTCGTCGACCTCTTCGATCACGGCGTCCCCCGGCCCGAGTCGGCTTCGAACGAACCGTGCGGGCGAGATGACCCGCTCTTCCACCGCCTCGTCCACCTGGCCTTCGAGAAGCGAGCGCCGTAGAAGCGAACGCAAAAGTGGCTCGACGGCCGTCCCACGCATGCTCAACAAAGGCGTCTTGTCCGACTGAATCGCACGAACCTCGCCCGCCGCCAGATAGTCACTCGGAACCACGTACAGGGAGCGCAGAGCCCCCTTTGCGAGTTCTTTTTCTGCATCCTCGGGACTACCGAAGAGGATGATCGCGTTGCGGTCGACCGTCCATACCGGAACGCCATCCCGTGTTTCGAACACCGACCGGTCGACCACCCCTGCCTCGTCGACCAGTCCGAATGCGGAGCTCTGCGCGGCTCGCTGCGAAAGGAAGTAGGTCTGGACCCCGAGCACCGTGCCAGAGACTCCGGCCAAGAAAAGCGGCAGGCCGAAGGTGGTCAGCAGGTACGACCATCGTTTGACCACCGACGCAAACTCGAAACGCGCCACCGCCGCCGTCCGGTCGAGACGCATTCCTATCGTTCCTCGCTCACGAGCCTGACGAAGATCTCATCCATGCGCGCCACCAGGGGCTCGTATCGGTCGACGACCACCCCACTTCGAATCAGCCCCTCGAGATAGCCCGACGCCGTGTCGCTTGGCCCCAGCTCGACACGCCAGCTGCCCGCTTCGTGTTGGCGCGCCGGCATCCCCAGCGCATCGAGATCGGTCCCGGTCCAAACGATCACTTCGTTCGGCGAGTAGCGGCGTCGCACCTCGTCGAGCTCTCCGTAGACCACGAGCCGCCCCTGATGGACCAGCGCCACCCGATCGCAGAGCGCTTCGACTTGATGCATCATGTGTGTCGACAACACGGTCGTGCGCCCGCAGGCTCGACGCTCTTCGATCAGCTCGGTGACCAACGCCACGTTCACCGGGTCCAACCCCGAGAACGGCTCATCCAGAACGCAGAGCTCGGGCTCGCTCATGAGACAGGCCGCGATCTGCACCTTCTGAGTCATGCCCTTCGAGAGGCTCTCCACCCGCTGGTCGGCAACTCGGCCAAGCCCGACTCGCTCGAGCCACCGCCCGGCGGCATTCTTCGCCTCCGCCCGAGCCATCCCCTTGAGCCTGCCCAGGTACTCGAGCAGACCCCGGACCTTCGCGCGCCGGTAGACCCCTCGTTCCTCGGGGAGGTAGGCGGTCCGGTCGAGCGCTTCCCGCTGGGGCGCCGCTCCGAAGAGCTCCACCTCGCCCGTATCCGGACGGAGAATGTCCAGCCCAATCCGGATCAGTGTGGTCTTGCCAGCGCCGTTCGGACCGAGGAGCCCGAACACTTCGCCGGGCTCCACGTCGAGCGACACGTCCGCGAGGGCGGTGTGTCGACCGAAGTGCTTGCACACCCCTCGATAGGCGAGAATCCCCACCCGACTAGTGTATCGGGCCTCGCTGGGCCCGCGCCAGCCTCACTGAACGGCGGCGGGCTCCGGAAGATCGAACTCCTCGAGCAAACGTCCCATGTCCGCCTCGGCAGCCGAGTAAAACGCCACCGTTCGCGCGCCAAAGTCGATCACCGTGAACGACTGCTCGTCCTTGCGGTGCAGCGTTCCGGCGTTGACCACCGTGAGCCCCGGAAACACGCGGATCATCCGCTGATGCGTGTGACCGCCGATCATGTATTGAACGCCATCGTCCAGCATCAGCTCGCGCAACGTCGGGATGTCCTGCAGCGCGTACCCGCGCGTCTCTGGAAGAAGCCAGGCTTCGTCGTCTTCGCCGACGCCGTGGCATAGGATCGTTGGCCCGGCCGGGGTCTCGAAGCGTCGCAGCTTCCTCAGACTCTGGAGGAATCTTCGGGACTCCTTGCTCACGGCCTCGGTCGCGTGTTCGAGCTCGCGCCGCTGACCGTCGAGAAACCATCGCTCGTGGTTGCCCGCCACGCACTGAACGCCGCGCGACTCGAGGATCCCGAGGGTGAGGTCGGCGTCGCCTGGGCCATCGACGAGGTCTCCGACGCAGAGCACCGCATCGAGGTCCATCGCTTCGAGAGCATCGAGCACTCGATCGAGAGTTTCGGACTCACAATGCACGTCCCCAACGACGCCCACTCGAACCACCCTGGCCGTACGGACCACGTCTCCAATCTAGGCCCCTTTTCGGCGACGTGCCAACAAGCGTGCGGCTGGTGCTCGCAGGGCTCCTGTTGTAGACCCGCCTGCATGTTGGACCTCCGCCAGGTGAGCGAGCACCTCGCCGATGTGAAGAGCGCCCTGGCTCGGCGTGGCTTCGGCGACGCCGAGCTCCTCGAACGACTTGGAAAGCTCGCGGAGGAGCGGCGCGGCGTGATTACCGATGTCGAAGCGCTGCGCCAGCAGCGAAACGAAGCGAGTCAGGCGATGGGTCGAGTGGCCGACAAGAAGTCAGCCGAGTTCCAGGCCAAGCGAGAAGAGCTGCGCGCCCTCGGGGACCGAATCAAGGCCCTCGAGGATAGGCAAGCGGAGCTCGAGGCGGAGCTCGAGACCATCCTTGTGAACCTCCCGAATCTGCCCGACCCCGACACTCCCGACGGGCTCAGCGAAAGCGACAACGTAGAGCAGCGCGTCTGGGGAGAGCGCCCGAGCTTCGAATTCGAGCCTCGGGACCACGTCGAGGTGGGAACGGCCCTCGGCATTCTGGACTTCGAACGTGCCGCCAAGATCAGCGGTTCCCGATTCGTCGTGTTGAAGGGTCTCGGCTCGCGTCTCAACCGCGCGCTGATGCAGTTCATGCTCGACGTGCACACGGGGGAGCACGGTTACGAAGAAGTCTGGTCGCCCGTCTTGGTCAAGGACAGTGCCATGCGCGGCACGAGTCAGCTCCCGAAGTTCGAGAAGGATGCGTTTCGAATTGCCAAGGACGCGACTTGGGAGGCCGAAGCCGAGGCGCAGGGGCACGATCTCTTCCTCGTGCCGACGGCCGAGGTGCCGATCACCAATCTGCACGCCGAGGAGATCCTCGACGGCTCCGTTCTGCCGTTCGGCTACACCGGCTACACCGCCTGTTTCCGCAGCGAGGCCGGAAGCTATGGCAAAGACACCCGCGGCATGATACGCGTCCACCAGTTCGACAAGGTCGAGCTCGTCCGTTTCTGCCGCCCCGAGCAGGCCGAGGCTCAGCTCGAGCTGCTCACGGGGCATGCGGAGGCGATCCTTCAGAAGCTCGGGCTCCATTACCGCGTCGTTCAGCTTTGCGCTGGCGACATGGGATTCGCTGCACGAAAGTCCTACGACCTCGAGGTGTGGTTGCCAGCACAAAAGGCCTACCGTGAGATCTCGAGTTGCTCTTGGTTCGGCGATTTTCAGGCGCGTCGGATGAAAGCGCGATTCAGGCCGGAGCCCAAAGGCAAGCCACAACTCGTCCACACCCTCAACGGTTCGGGCCTCGCCATCGGGCGTACACTGGTGGCCATCCTTGAGCAGAATCAAGAGGCCGACGGCAGCGTCCGCGTTCCCGAGGCCTTGGTTCCCTACATGGGCGGAATCGAGCGTATCCTCCCCCGCTAGATGACTTCGCTCGACATCCAGCGCGATGTGCCGCTTGCCCCGCTCACGACGCTCGAGCTCGGAGGCGCGGCCCAGTTCTTCGTGCAGGTGACAGACGAGCCCGAGCTGGTGGAAGCGCTCCTGTGGGGACGGCAGCGCGGTGTTCCGGCGGCCATTCTCGGCGGCGGCTCCAACACGATCGTGCCCGATTGCGGTTATCCGGGTCTCGTCGTTCAGATGGCGCTCGACTCGCTCGAGCTCCAAGACTCTGGCGTCCTCCGGGCCGGCGCAGGCGTCCCCTGGGAGCGCGTGGTCGATCTTGCGGTGCGGTCCGATTGTGCTGGAGTCGAGTGCCTCGCCGGGATTCCCGGATCCCCGGGCACCACGACGATCCAGAACGTCGGTGCCTATGGCCAAGAGGTCTCCGAAGTGATCGAGCTCGTCCGCGTCGTCGATCGGGAGACCCTCGACACCTGCGAGCTGCGCACCGCGGACTGCGAGTTCAGCTATCGGAACAGTCGCTTCAAGCGGGAGCCGGGGCGCTACGTGGTCACCGAGGTTCGGTTCCTGCTTCGACCCGGCGGGGCCCCCACGGTTCGGTACCCCGAGCTCGAGCGCCTCGTCGACGAGCAGGCTTCATTGCAGGAGGTTCGCGAGCGCGTGCTCGAGCTGCGCCGGCGCAAGTCGATGGTGCTCGCACCGGACGATCCCAACCGCCGAAGCGCGGGCTCGTTCTTCTTGAACCCCGTGGTCTCCGCTGCGCAGGCCGAGAGTATCGCGCAACGAGCGGTCGACCTGGGTCTCGCAACCCGCCTCGACGAGGTCCCGCGCTATCCGGCCGGGGACGAACGCATGAAGCTCGCGGCGGCCTGGCTCATCGAGCGTTCCGGCATCACGAAGGGAATGCGGCGCGGCGCCGTGGGCATATCGAGCCGGCACACGCTTGCCCTGGTTCACCATGGCGGCGGCACGACAGACGCGCTCTTGGCGCTCGCCGATGAGGTTCAAGAGCAGGTACGAACGCGGTTCGGCGTACAGCTCGAACGCGAGCCGCGCCTCCTGGCATGAGCTCACGGCTCCGCGAACGGATCGCTGTAGGCCGGGTTCGTCAGCAACTCTTCGTCGGTCAATGCCTCCAAGAAGGCGATGATGTCCGCTTTTTCGCGCTCGGTCATCGCGAAGCCACTGACGAACGCGCTCTTGTTCGGATTGAGCGCGCCGTCCCCTGCGTTGGGACCGTCCTCGATCAGACGCCCCCCTCGCGCGTAGTGGTCGAGCACCTCTTCGAGCGTCGCGATCGAGCCGTCGTGCATGTAGGGCGCGGTCAGGGCGATGTTTCGTAGGCTCGGTGGCTTGAAGCGGCCCTTGTCGGCCGCGTCGCCGGTCATGTCGAAGAGCCCTTGGTTGCCAGCCGGGTAGCTGCCGTCCTCGTCGAGATTGTAGAGGCCGTTGTTCATGAAGAACTTCTGATCGAACACCTGCCCCGCATCGTCGGAGGCCTGGGAGAAAAGAAAGCCGCCGTGGCAATGGAAGCACTCGAATGCATCTTCGACGCCCGCCTCGTTGGGACCGCCCAAGAACAACGCCAAGCCACGCTGTTCCGACGCATTGAGCGCCGTCGCGTCTCCCGCCTGCCAGCGGTCCACTCGGGACTTGAAGCTGGTCACGGAACGCTGGAAGGCTGCGAGTGCCTTGGTGATGCTGTCGAGGTTGATCGGATCGGGGTCTTCCGGAAACGCATCTGCGAACATCTCCGGGTAGCGCTCGTCGTCCTGCAAGCGCTCGAGAAGAATACCCTCCATGTTGGCCAGGCCGAGCTCGACCGGATCTTCGCCGAACATCGGCACCAGCGCCTGGCGCTCCAAGCGCACCAAGACCTCGTTGGCCCAGGTGAGCGAGGCGGCGTAGGCCGAGTTTGCGATGCTCATCGATGAGCGTGGGTGAAGCTCGCCGGTCGATCCCTCGGAACGCGCCAAGCCGTCGGTGAACGCCAGCGCCTGCTGGTGGCAGGAGCCACAGCTCTGCGTTTGGTTTCCAGAGAGCCGCGTGTCGTAGAAGAGGAACCTCCCGAGCTCGACCTTCGCCTTCGTCATCGGATTGTCCTCGGGCACCCGAGGCTCGGGAACCGTCTCGGGCAGATCCCAGGCCCAATCCGCCGTACCGGACCCGGCGTCATCACCGCAGCCGGATGCGAGCAGGCCAAGGGCCAAGAACAAAGAGAAGAACCGCATATCGAGCAAGCTATAGGGCTATTGGGGGGCCGCGGCCCGTTCGACGGCCGAAAAAACCGTCTGCGGGCCGGATGGCTCGGCGCCTCCGAAGGGGAGACCGAGATTGTCGAAGATCGGGGCGCAATCGCTGTCCATCGGACCTGCCATGCAGCCGACCGGCGTCATGTCTTGGTTTTCGTCGAGCGCGGCGCCATCGAGCAGCGCGGCCACGTCGAAGACAATCACGTCGTTCGCCGGGTTGAAGTCGTCGAGCTCGACCTCGACGCGATTCGGCGCTCCGCACTGAGTGGTGCCGCCCGACTGCGGGTCGCCATCGCAGCCCGTGCTACCCAGGTGCATCCGCCAGGCATCCTCCGAGAAGTTACCGGAGTCGATCCGGAGGAACTTGTAGCCACCCTGCCAGTTCCACCACATCGAGCTCGAGTTGAGAGGCGCAGGCGCCGTTGGCTGGTTCTGGTGGTTCTCGTCGAAGGGCACCCCCATCTGGAACTGGATCCCGACGTAGTCGCCGAACGGGAGCGTGCCCGTGATCGTTTGGTTCGTCGGCTCGTTGCCGAAGTCCCCGCAGCCGTCCTCGAAGTCGAGCAGCGCCAGGTTCGGGAGCTGCCAAATGCTATCGACGTTGTCCATCGGCACTTCCTCTCCGGAGGCGGTGATGAACGCGACGTCCTGCACGTAGAAACGTAGGTCGCTCAGCGTGAGCGAGCTGCCGTTCGCGCCGAGATCCTCGTAGGTCTCGCCGCAAACGAACGGTTCGTCCGCCACCACAGCTGCGAACTCGATCGCCACGGCGCTCGAGCCTTCTCCGCTTTCGCCACAGCTCGCGATCAACGAACCCAGCACCAACGACACGACTACAAACTTACTCATGAAAAATCTCCGCGATCATTAGAATCCGTCTTCCTGGTTCGGAAGCGCGGCCTGTAGCGAGGACTGCACGTTTTCAGTGATTCGCTCTCGCACCGCGTCCTCGGAAAGCAGTGCAAAATCGATGCCATCAAACCAGCTCCTGTGGTCGATGCGAATGGAGATGTTTTCTACGATGGGGCTCTCGAAGACCAGCGGGCGATCGAGCGGCAACTCGCATTCGAGAAGGTCCGTGATCGGAACGAAGAGCTCGGTCTGCGTCTCCTCGCCCTCGGCCCGAACCCGTCCTTCGACGAGGACGGTATGCTCCGTCATCTCTTGGTTTTTCTCGTCCAGGCCCGGCGCATCGGCGTCGGCCGGCATTCCAACCAAGCGGACACCGCAATAGCGACCGGGCGGCGGCTTCATCGTTCCGGCGTACTCCGGCGTGCCGGCGCCCTCCATCAGATCGAGCACGAGCGGCTCGCCGAGGCTCGTGGGTGTATCGAGCACGTGCGCTCTTGCCCGCGCGGCTCCGAAAAGCTCCCAGAGATCCGCGACAGAATTGTCGCATCGGATCAGCTCCACCTGGCCGACTGCGACCAGCGCGCGATCGAGCCGAATGCGGTATCCGAGGTCGGTTCGAATCTCGAAGGGGGTCGGCTCGGTCAGGTAGGCCAGATCGACTTCGATGCCGTCGGTCACCCGCATGCACTGCGGGAGCGCGGCCGTGCAAAGCACGGTGATGGCCAGTGCGAGGCTAAATCTCATAGACGAGACCTGCCGTGAACGCGAAACCCTCTCGGTGCGTGCCGTCGAGCCGCTGGATCAGCGGAAGCGCGGCCGTCATGTGCATCATGACCTTCTGGTGCGGGAGCCCGACGATACCGAGCGTACCGTAGGTGATGTTTCCACCGGTATTCGGATCTCGGACGTCGCCGATGTAGCCCGGACCGTCGAGCCGGAACTCCGCGCCGAGCTGAAACGCGAGAAAACTCCACGGCTGGAACTGAGCGAGCGCGGTCTGCCGAAAGCTCGAGCTCGCGCGCGTCTCTGCGATGCCCTCGGTTGGAAAGATCGCTATGGAGGAGACGTACAGCGACCAGGGATCGAGGAACATCGTGTAGGAAGCACCGGCGATCGGATCCCAGGAGCCCGTTCCCGCTTGAAATTCGAGCGGCAGGGGCACCCCATTGTCGTCGTATTCGATCGAGCTGGTCGGGAACTCGAGTCCCGCGATCATGCTGACCAGGTGACGCGGCGCGAACTTTCGATCCCGCCAGATCACTCCTCGAACACGCAGATCCAGATCCCCCGGCGCCCAGATGCTCGCCTCGGCGAGGTTCACCTCGGTGATCAAACGGTGCACGACCGGCATCATCAGCGACAAGCTCACGCGATCGGTCGGTGAATACGCGCCCGCGAGCTCCATCCGTTGCTCCGAGAGCGTGAGCCGATCGACCTCGCTTTCTCCGATGCTGTCGTTTCGATGCCGGAGCGTCGCAGAGGTCCGCACTCGATTCTCTTGCGGCTGCTCGAAGCCAACGATGGTGAGCGTCGGGTCGCCCACCGAGCAGGTGCCACAGGCCCACGCCGGGGCCGGCATTGCAATCACCCCCCCGATTGCCGCCGTAGCCGCCATCGTCCACCAAGCTCTCACCGCCCGGAGGTTAGGCGCGACGGGCTTGGACATGTATGCGGCAAATCGTCGCAGTGGCTCAGCGCGGGGTCGGGAACTTGGCGAGCTTGCGCTGCAGCGACCGTCGGTGAATTCCGAGCCTTTCCGCCGCCTTGGTGATGTTTCCCTGGCAATCCGTCAGGACCCGTTGGATGTGTTCCCACTCGACGCGGGCCAGCGACGGGGTGTCCGGAAGCCCTTCGGTGCGGCTTGCTGCCTCGAGGGGTTCGTCACTTCGCCGGTCGAACGCGGCGATGACCTCGTCCACATCGGCAGGCTTGGTGAGATAGTGGGTGGCTCCCAGCCGCACGGCCTCGAGCGCCGTTGCGATGCTGCCGTACCCGGTCAGGACGACGATTTTCGTTGCCTTGTCGATGCGGTGCAGCTCCTGCACGAGCTCCAGCCCGGACTTTCCAGGCATCCGGAGGTCGACTACCGCCAACTCGGTGCTCTCCTCCGAGGCAATCGCGATCGCTTCGTCGTAGTCGCCCGCCTCGTGCGTCTCGTACCCTCGCTCGGCGAACGCTCGCACCATCCTCGAACGAAGGCGCTGATCGTCGTCGACCAGAAGTACCGAAGGCTTCGGAGTATGAATTGGGCTCTGTTCCGTCATTCCGATTGGGGCAGCGTCACTACGATCGTAGTGCCTCGCTCGGGTATCGATTCGATCTGAAGCCGACCTCCGAGCGAGTCAACGAGCGTCCTGGCCAGGAATAAGCCTAGCCCCATCCGGTCGCCAGCGTCCTTGGTCGTGAAGAATGGATCGACCGCCCGTGCGAGAACTTCGGGCACCATACCGTGCCCTTCGTCGCTGAAACGCAGCTCGATCTCCCCGTCGAGTGAACGCACCACCAGAGCGACCCGGCCTGTCTCGCAGGCATCGAAGCCGTTTCGAGCGATGTTCTCGGTCATCTGGATCAGCGCTTCGCGCGGCGCCTGAATCGTCGCGACCTCGCTCTTGGTCTGCCAGCGTTGGGCCTGATCGGCGGCGAGCCTCCTTCGAACCTCGGAGAAGAGCTCCTCGAGCCCGATGCTCTGCACCGTTTCACCAACGTGTTCGCCGCCCGCTGCGGCCATCCGATCGAGAACGAGGCGGCAGCGTTCGAGCTCCTCACGGATGAGCTGCGCGTCTTCGAGCACACCGTCGGCCCCATCCAGCCTCTCGGCTTGCCTCTTGATCTCGTTCGCGGCGACCGCGATCGTTCCGAGCGGGGTGCCGAGCTCATGCGCTGCGCCGGCAGCCAGATTGGCAATCGAGGCGAGCTTCCCCCACCGATGTGAGCGTTCCTCCGCCTCGGCGAGGGCTCGCTCTCGACGACGCAGCTCGAGCGAGAGCTGGCTCACGAAATAGGTGATCAAGGCGACGGCGAGAACCAGCGCGATCAACATGCCGTAGAGGTGCGCCTGGAAGCCCTCCCCGTGCACCCCGTGTCCGACGTGCTCGCTCGGTCCGTGCACGACGAACAGCGCGGCGAACGAGGCGACCGAAAGCACGGCGATCGCCCAGGTCCACCGCGGTGCCAGCATCACGGCGCTCATCGCGATGTACACGACATAGATGATGCTGAACGGATTGGTCGGCCCGCCCGAGTAGTGGAGCAACGCAGTCAGGATGAGCACATCGAGCACGAGGTAGGCACCGAGGTGTCCTGCCAGCGAGCGTCGCCAAGTAAGCCAGAGGTTCGAGGCGACCCCGAGCGCGACCAACGCCCACATTCGCATCCAAGGCAGCTCCGCGCCGAGGGCGCGGTCGGCGATCACGAGCGACGCCGCGACGATTGCCAAGGCACCCCAACGCAGTCTCGCCAGCCATTGCGCGCCGGCGGCGCTGGCTCGCGGCTCCGGGGTCACGAGTCGGTCTGGGCCTCGCCCGTCTGGGCGGCGTCGAGATCGACATTACCGTACATCGCTTCGGCGATCTTGTACGCGCTGAGCTCGAGCGTTTCGAGAGCGTCACGGATCGCGATCGCGTCGCCCTCCTCGACGCTGCTGTGGAGAGCCTGGATGTCGGCCTCGACCTGCGCGACCACTTCTTCCGGGACGAGCTCTCGGCATTCCGCCACGGCGCGCTCGCTCGTGTAGAGCAGGGCTTCAGCCGCGTTGCGAAGCTCGGCGAGCTCGCGACGCTTCTGGTCTGTCGTCTTGTACTGCTCCGCCTCGCCGATGATGCGCTCGATGTCGGACTCGGTCAGGCCGCTCGAAGCCACGACGCGAATGTTCTGTTCGCGTCCGGTTCCGAGGTCCTTTGCGCTGACGTTCACCACACCGTCGGCATCGATGTCGAAGGTCACCTCGATCTCGGGAACCCCTCGCGGCGCTGGCAGAATCGGCGCCAACTCGAACTTCGCGAGTGACTTGTTGTCGTCCGCCATCTCACGCTCGCCTTGGAGTACGTGAATCGGTACGAAGCTCTGGTTGTCCACGCTCGTCGTGAAGATTTCCTTGGCCCGGGTCGGGACGGTGGTGTTGCGCGGAATCAGCTTGTGGAACACGCCGCCCCCCGTTTCCACGCCGAGGCTCAGCGGGGTGACGTCGAGCAACAACACCTCCTCGACATCCCCGCTGAGGGCTGCGCCTTGGAGCGCCGCGCCCATCGCGACGACCTCGTCCGGGTTGACGCCCTTGTACGGCTCTTTTCCAAAGAAATCCGACACTTTGGACCGCACGAGAGGCATCCGGGTCTGGCCGCCGACCAGCAGGATCTCGTCGATGTCCTCGCGCTTCACGCCGGCATCGTCGAGCGCCTGCGCACAGGGTCCGAGCGTGCGGTCGATGATTTCCGAGACCAGGATCTCAAGCTCGCTTCGTTTCACCCGGGTCTCGAGATGCTTCGGGCCCGAGGCGTCAGATGCGATGAAGGGTAGGTTCACTTCGGTCTCGAGAGCCGAAGATAGCTCATGCTTGGCCTTCTCGGCCTGCTCCTTGAGCCGCTGGAGCGCCACGCGGTCCTCGCGCAGGTTGATCCCACTCTCTTCTTCGAATCTTCGCGCAAGCTCTTCGACGAGCGCGTTGTCGATGTCTTCGCCGCCGAGGTGCGTATCCCCGGAGGTGGACTTCACGCTGAAGACGCCATCGGCGATTTCCAAGACGGAGATGTCGAACGTGCCGCCGCCGAGGTCGTACACCGCTACCCGTTTTCCCTCGTGCTCTTCGAAGCCGTACGCCAAGGCAGCCGCAGTGGGCTCGTTGATGATCCGGCGGACCTCGAGGCCGGCGATCTTTCCTGCTGCGATCGTAGCTGACCGCTGTGCGTCATTGAAGTAGGCAGGCACCGTGACGATTGCCTCCTCGACGGTGTCGCCGAGAAAAGCCTCTGCCACCTCGCGCATCTTCTCGAGGACCATCGCCGAGATCTCGGGCGGGGAGTACCGATGGTCCCCGATCTGCACCCAAGCGTCCCCGCGCTCGCTTTCGACGACCTTGTAGGGCACGACCCGGCGATGTGTTTCTGCGGCCTCCGCGTCGAATCCCAGGCCCATCAGCCGCTTGATCGCGAACACCGTGCTCTCCGGGTTCGTGACCCCCTGTCGTTTCGCCACGCTGCCCACGCGCCGCTCGCCATCCTTGGCGAACGAGACGACCGAGGGCGTCGTTCGACTTCCCTCTGCGTTAGGAATGACTCGTGGCTCGCCGTTGTCGACGAACGCGACACAGGAGTTGGTCGTTCCCAGATCGATCCCGATGATTTTCCCCATCTGCCCTAACCTTCCTTATAGCGCGAGCAGTGGGGTGTTCGCACCTTGCTGACCTCAGTGCTCGCTCGGCGGCGAGCTCTCCTGATCATCCGTCCGTGTGGGTGGCTTTGCAACCACGACCATCGCAGGCCGCAGCAGCCGCTCCCCGAGGTAGTAGCCGGGCACGACTTCGCTCACGATGGTTCCCGGTGCGTACTCCTCGGTCTCCTGCTGCTGCATAGCGTCATGGCAGGTCGGGTCGAACTGCTCACCGACCGCGGGGACGCGCTTCAGACCAAGCCGGTTCGCCACGTCTTCGAAGCCGCGGAGCACCATGTGAACGCCGTCCGCGACCGCAGCGACTTCGGTTGCATCGTTCATCGCTTCTGCTGCGCGCTCGAGGTTGTCGACGATCGGGAGCACCTCGCGGAGGGTGTCCTCGATGGTGCGACGGCGGACCTCTTCGATCTCTTTGCGGGAGCGCTTTCGGAAATTGTCGAAGTCGGCTGCGATTCGGAGGAGCTGATCTCTCATCCGGTCGCGCTCGGCCCTCGCCTTGTCGAGGTCGCTGAGCTCGGCACCGCCGCCTTCGCTGCCCTCCTCGGACACTTCGTCTGGGAAGATCACTTCCTCGTCGCCCTCTGCGGCGTTCTGGCCATTGTCGGGCGCGTCGCCCTCGTGCTCGCTCATGTTCCCCGTCCTTCGCTAGGAGCGCTTCGATGTCCCTGGGATTCGCCCGTCGAGGACATCACTCAACAGGTTGGCCGCAAACCCGACCAGAGGCACGTACTTCCGGTAATCCATCCGCGTGGGCCCGACGATACCGAACGAGCCCACGCTCGATCCATCCCGGCGGTATGGGCTCGAGATCACGCTGATGTCCCGGACGTCCTGTAAAGCCGCCTCTGAGCCGATGAACACTTGAACACCATCGGCCATCAAAGTCTGCTCGAGCAGCTCGAGGAGCTTTTGCTTCTCCTCGAAGGCGCTCAGATAGCCGCGAATCTTCTCCGCGTCGCCAAACTCGGGCCGGTCGAACAAGGCGCCCTGTCCCTCGATGACGACCTGTGTTGGTTCCGTCTGCCCCTCGACGGTCGCTTCGACCATCTCGCGCGCGTGCTTTCGAAGCACGTGGTACTGGCCTTCTTCGTGGGCCAGCCGAACCGCCAGTCGGTCTCGCACGCCGCGAAGCGTATTCCCCTGCACCAAGTCGCCGAGGTAGTTGTTGACGCGTTCGAGGGTGTGATCATCGATTTGCAGCTCGGTGACTACGACGCGGTTTTCGACGCTTCCCGATCGGGTCACCAGGACCGCGAGGGTTCGTCCCTCGGCGAGCCGCATGAAGCGTAGCTGCGCGAGGGGCGCTTCCACCACCGGCTGCTGTGCGATGATCGCCGCCGTCCCCGTGAGCCGGCTGAGGATCTGTCCGGTCTCTCGCACGGCATCCGCTCCAGGCTCCAAGTCCGCGAGCCGCTGCATGAGTGCGGCCCGATGGGCTTGAGAGATCTCGCCTGCTGTCGCCATCGCATCGACGAAGGAGCGAAAGCCGGCATCGGTGGGCACGCGCCCCGCGCTGGTGTGAGGCTGGTGAAGGAGCTCCGCGTCCTCGAGATCGGCGAGCACGTTTCGAATCGTCGCTGGCGAGAGCTGCACGGCGTACCGCTTCGCGATCCGTCGCGAACCCACCGGTCTGCCCGAAGCGATGTACTCGGTCACCACGGCGAAGAGGATTCGTCGGTGGCGCTCGTCCAATGTCACGGTCACGCTCGCATGAAGTTAAAAGCTTGGCACCGGCTGTCAAGGGCGGCGGCATCGACAGAAAATTGCCCTCCTCCAGACCTCTGCGGCAGGCTCCGGCCATGCGACCGAGCGCAGCCCTGCTTCCGTTCAGTCTGATGGTCATGGCGATCATGACCGTGCCGACCCTGGTTCTCGACGAACAGGGGCTTCCTCGCTACCGGCATCTGCGCGCAGAGGTCGAGGAGCTTCGAGGCGCCAACGAGGAGCTCGCTCACGAGATCGCCGACCTGAAGCGCGAAATCGAGGCGCTCCGCGCCGACCCGAGCTACGTCGAGCGCATCGCCCGAGACGAGCTCGGGATGGTCCGGGAGGAAGAGCTCGTCTTCCAGTTCCCTGCCCGATAGGTGGGCAGTCGCCTTACATTCGAGCGGTTTTCTTGCTGAACGAATGGCCGTAGGCGTACCACCGGCTTGATGACCGCCCTCGTTCAGGCAGCGCTCCGCGTACGCCGTACCGCGAGGTCGGCCTGGGGTCTCGGCGCCGCGTGTTTGCTGGGCGCCTTCCTGTTCGCGGGCTTCTTCACGACTGGCCAGCATTCGGTCGGCTGGGAGCACGCCGCATGGGCGCTCGCCTGGGTTGCGCTGCTGAGCCTGCGCGCGCTCGCCGCTCGGCGGCTCGGCACCGACTCCCGGTCGTCGTTCGAGCTCGGCGTCATCCTTCTCGTGGGTGTATTCGCGCTCGTGCAGCTCCGCGGCGGCATCGACAGTCCCATCAACCCACTCAGCTACGTGGCCGTCGCCTTGGTTGCCTCGTTCGCCTCGGGCTGGGCAGGCTGGGCGCTCATCGCCGTCTCGGTTGCGCTGGCGCTCGGCACCGCGGTCTTCGGTGAAGGTATTCGCGATCCGTGGACTCTCGGGTTGAACGCATTCTTTCTCGGCGCGTTCGGCGCTCTCAGCCACGTGTTCACCCGTGTGGAGATCGCCCGTGTTCGCCGGGAGTCCGCGCTTCAGCTCGCCGCTCAACAGGAGAAGGTGCGCGATGACATGCGCCTCTTTCGCTTGGTAGCTCCCTCCTCCGATGGGGTGCGGGACGAGGAGCGGCTCTATCAGACCAGTGTGCAAGAGGTGCGGCAGGCCCTCTACCATGCACTTCAACTGCTCCACCAGACACTGCAGCTTCACACCTGCATCTTGTTGATGCCCACGCACGAGGGCGAGCAGCTTCGCATCGCCGAGCTCGTGACACGAAGCGACGACGTCGGCGATGGACCCTTCGCGCTCGGCGCCGGGGCCGTGGGCGCAGCGGTGCGTCGTCGCCTTACGACCAATTTGGCCCAAATTCGGCCCGGTTACGGCGGAATTTGCTACTATCGAGGCCCTGCCGCCGTCAGCTCTTTCATCGCGGTGCCCGTGCTCGAGCGAGGACATCTTCGTGCTGTCCTTTGCGCGGATCGCATCTCGGACGAGCCCTTCAGCCCGCGCGAAGAAGAGCTCCTTCGGGACAGCACGTCACACATCCTTCGCGCATTCGAGAACGAGCGCGTCTTCATGGCGCTCGAAACCTCGAAGCGCGAGCAAGAGCTCCTCTACCGCGCGTCGCAGACACTCAGTACGGCGCTCACTCCCGACTCCGTCATGGAGGTCGGGCTCACCGCAGCTGCCGAGATCGCGGCGCACGACTTCGCCGCCATTACGGAGTACCAACCCGAAGGACGGCGGCACATCGTCAAGCGTGCGCTCGGTGCGCAGGCGCTCGATCTCCAAGGCCTGCGGTTCCGGGACAACAACTCCCTGACCGCCATGGTGGTGAAGAACCGACACTACCTTCCGTACCGCGGCGAGTTCGATTCAAAGCAGCAGGTGCTCTTCACCAAGAAGGCCAAGCTCAAGGGCATGGAGTCGTTGCTCGTGCTGCCACTGGTCGTTCGAGAAGAGCCGATCGGAACCCTGATCGTCGCGTCGAGGGAGCCTGCAGCCTTCGCCACCTCCGTGAGGGAGACCCTTCAAGCGCTTGCGAACCAACTAGCGGTGTCGCTCTCCAACGCTCGCGCCGTTCGGCAACTCGAGGAGCTGGCGACTACCGACGGCTTGACCGGCTGCCTGAACAAGCGCGCGTTTCTCGATCAGCTCGGCCAGAAGCTGATGGCGGCCCAGCGATTCGGTCGAAAGCTCTCGTTGATCATCACCGATCTCGACCATTTCAAGGCGGTCAACGACACCTATGGGCACGCCACGGGGGACCGCGTGATTCAGGAGCTCGGCCGCGTCCTGAAGACGATGAAGCGCGAAACCGATCTCGTCGCACGATTCGGCGGTGAGGAGTTCTGCGTGCTCTGTGAGGAGACCGATGCGCGAGGTGCACAGCTGCTGGCCGAGCGGGTCCGAGAGGAGCTTGCCGAGACCGAGCTCCAGACGGAGATCGGTGCGCTCAAGGTCACCGCCTCGCTTGGAGTGGCAACGTTTCCCGATCACGCCAAGAGCGCCGAGGAGCTGTTCGCGCAGGGGGACAAGGCGCTCTACGCCGCCAAGCACCAGGGCCGTAATCGGGTCTGCAGCGTCTAGCAGCTCAGAGCTGCCGAGTGGCGAGCGTGTCTGGGTCGAGCATCCACTGCGCCCGACCCCGCCCGGCGTTGACCTCGATCAGGCAGACCTCCGACGTTCGGAACGATGGTGTCCGTTCGAGCCCGGCGAGCTGGGAGGCCAGCATCCCGACCCTCGGCATGTGGGTCACCATCAGGATCAACGCCTCCTCGGAGGATTCGTCGACCGGTGCGAGGGCCTGGGCCGTGGTCCCCTGCTCATTCGCAAGGGGCCGATGCACGCGCACGACTCCCTCGAAGCCGGGCTGTGCTTCGACCAGAACCTCTGCGGTTTGCACCGCTCGGACCAGCGGACTCGTCAGCACTGTCGTGAACCGAAGGTCCATGCGAGCCAAGGTTTCGCCGACGGCCCGCGCGGTTGCCCTTCCCGCGGCGGTCAGCCATCGCTCCGCATCGGAGGAGACGCTCCGTGCATTCACCGCTTCCGCATGTCGGACGAGCAGAACACGCATGGGATCAACTTGCCACGGGACCTAGCGCTCGTCCCGTGGTCGGTGCGCGGAAAGCGCGAAGGATTCCTCCGGGGCGAGGACCAGTCGTCGCCGGGCGTAGAGTGCGAACCAGAGCAGGCCGAGCCCGTACCAGACAGCCGCGCCGATCACGACCTTTTGGTAGACGGGATCGGTCACGAAGAGCGCCACCAAGGTGACGAGTGCAATCAGAAGGGCCACGACGGCACCCGGTACGCCGAGCGGGCTTCGATACGGACGCTCGATCTCGGGCAACCGGAGCCGCAATAGGATGAACGACAGCATCTGAAGCGCATAGGCGATCACGGCGCCAAACACCGCCATGTTCAGCAGCACCGCGCCTACCGGGTGCTCCGGACCGAGCGCGTGGATTCCGTAGGCGACCGCGTACCCGAGCGCGGCGCCTACCAGCAGGGCCACGTGCGGCGTCTGCCTGCGGGCGTGCGTTCGGGAGAGCCAGCGGGGGAAGTAGCCGGCCCGGGACAGCGAGAAGATCTGCCTTCCATAGGCGAAGATGATGCTGTGGAAGCTCGCGACCAGCCCGGTCACCGCAACCAATGCGAGGAGCTTTGCGCCGAGTCCTGCGCCGAAGATCGTCTTGAAGCCCTCGAACAAGGGCTCGGCCGAGTCGCCCAGGCCTGCCGCGCCCGGTGCGATTCCGCTGTTCAGGAAGAGGGTCAGGAACGCCGCGATGACCAGGGTGAGGAGCCCATAGAGCAGACCGCGCGGTAGATCCCGTGCCGGGGTGTGGGCCTCCTCGGCAGCCAGCGGAAGCTGCTCGATGGCGAGGAAGAACCAGATCGCGAATGGCAGCGCGGAGAGCAGGCCGCGCGGCCCCTCGGGAAGCCAGGGCGTACGCCCTCGTGCGGGCTCGATGTTCAGCAGCCAGGCGAGATCGAAGTGGGGAATGGCGGCGATCCAGAACACGACGAGAACTCCGAGCGCCAGCACCGTGATCAGCACGGTGAACCGGAATGTGATCTCGACGCCGGCGACGTTGAGGCCAACGAATACGGCATAGGCGGCCAACCACCAGAGCGGCTCTGCGCTCGCGGGCGTACCGAAGATCGCGCCGAGATACCCTCCAATGCCGACAACGATCACCGCTGGCGTGAGGATGTACTCCATGTTCTCCGCAAGGCCGGTGACGTAGGCGCCCCAGGGGCCCATCGCCGAGCGCGCGAAGGAGTACGCGCCGCCCGTGTGGGGGAGCGCGGCGGCCATTTCGGCGATGCTGAAACAGAGGCCGGCGTACATCACGGTGATGATCGCGGTGGCAGCCAGCAGTCCGCCAAAGCCGCCCGCCGCCAGACCGAAATTCCAGCCGAAGAAGTCTCCCGAGATCACAGCACCCACACCAAGAGCCCAGAGCGACCAGACGCCTGCGTATCGTCGCAGGCCGCGCTCGCGGAAGTACTCGTCGGTGACGCGATCGTACTCGACTCCTCGACCCTCGTTCGTCATGGCGCGGAGTGTAGCGGTTTGGCAGGACTGGCGATAAGGTTCCCGCCATGCTGTCGATCGATCTCAGCGGGAAGCGCGCATTCGTCGCCGGCGTTGCCGACGATGGAGGGTTCGGGTTCGCCATCGCCAAAGCGCTCGCCGAGGCCGGTGCCTCGGTATGCGTTGGCACCTGGCCACCCGCGCTCGGGATCTTCGAGACTCTACTTCGGCGGGGTAAGCTCGACGCGTCGCTCCAGCTTTCCGATGGGAGCAAGCTCGAGCTCGAGCGCATCTATCCACTCGACGCCGAGTACGACATGCTGGGCGATGCACCCGAGGATATTCGGATGCAGAAGCGCTACCGTGACCGCGGCGACTTCAGCATCGAAGGAGTCGCGAAGCAGCTCTCGGCAGACTTCGGAGACAACTGCCTCGACATCGTCATCCACAGCCTCGCGAACGGGCCCGAGGTGACCCGGCCTCTGATGGAGACCACCCGTGCCGGCTATCTGGCTGCGCACGGGGCGAGCGCCTACTCGATGGTTTCGCTCGCGCAGCGCCTCCAGCCGCTGATGCGACCCGGGGGCTCGTTCCTGGGGCTGACGTATCTCGCAAGCCGCGGAGTGGTTGCCGACTACGGCGGAGGCATGGCCTCCGCGAAGGCCGCCCTCGAGACCGACGCCCGGATGCTGGCCTTCGAGATGGGGCGACGCTGGGGCCATCGCGTGAATCTCATCTCGGCCGGCCCCTATGCCTCGCGTGCCGCCTCGGCGATTGGTTTCATTCACAAGATGATCGCCTACTACGAGCTCAACGCGCCGCTCCCCGACGCGCTTCGGGCCGACGAGGGCGCGAACGCTGCGGCCTTCCTGTGTAGCCCCCTCGCCAGTGGGATCACCGGCACGGTCCTCTACGTCGACAAGGGCTACCACGCGATGGCGGCGCCTGCGGACGTCGAGGGCTTGGTCGACGCGCTGACCCAGGACTAGGCCGCAGCTTCGTGCTGAGCCGTCGGGCGGATGCTGCTGGTCTCAGCGGCAACCTCGAGCTTTGCGACGAAGCGACGTTCCGTCCGCACACGGCCTTCGAGCCAGGGCGAAAGTCCTCGCATGAGAGCACGCGCCGAAGAGTGACGCCCCGATGGGTTTCGGCTCATCAGCTTCGCGACGAGAAGATCCATCTCGTCCCCGATCTGGGGTGCGTAGAGCCTCAGTCTCGGAGCGTCGTGCCCGATGATCGATCGAAGCACCGCGGTGACGTCGGGACCTGTGAAGGGCAGCTTTCCGGTGAGCGCTTCGAACATCGTGACGCCGACCCCGAAGAGGTCCGCCCGGGCGTCGACGTACGGGTTTCCGCTCGCCTGCTCCGGCGATGCGTAACTCGGGGTGCCATAGACCCGCCCGCGCTCGCGTTCGCGTTCCTCGGACGGTGCGGTTTCTGCGGCACAGACTCCGAAATCGAGCAGGTGCAGGTCGAGCTCCCCGTACGGTCCCCGGTTGAGCAGGATGTGCTCTGGCTTGATGTCGCGATGGACGTAGCCGTGCCGGTGAACGCTGTGGAGCACGGACGACAGGCGGGCCATGATCGCGGCGACTTCCTCCGGGTGCAGGGGTCCGCATCGGCGAAGGTAGCTCGACAGGCTTTCCGAGCGCATGTGCTTCATGACGAGGTATGGCGAGCCGTCGTACAGCGTTCCGTGATCGAGAACCGGTACGATTCCAGGGTGAAACACCCGCCGGGCAACCTCGACCTCACGGCGAACCCGGCTCATCAGGTCGGGATTTCCGCAGTGCGCAGGCC
>CBDUCC010000003.1:0-32607 GCA_965365555.1 uncultured Myxococcales bacterium
CGCCCAGGGCGAGGCCGGACGTACGCTCGTCTCCTGCGACGACGGGCGCTCTTGGGTCGCTGACCAATCGGATCACGACGGCAACTACTGCAATAGTCCCGATTGCGATCACCATCCGGGCGCAGGCCGCGGCCTCGCCTGGGCTGAGGGTTGGTTCTTCGCGGCCTTCGGCTGGGGCGCTCCGGGTGCAATCCTGAGAAGCCGAGACGGCGTGGTCTGGGAACCGGCGCTCGAGGGCGAGGTCTTCGGCGGAATCGCGTACGGGAACGATCGAATTCTCGCAGCGCACAGGTACAGCCGCTACTCGGACGATCTCGGAGAGACATGGCCCAAAGCGGGTGAAGCCTCGATCTCAGGACGCAACGTGAGAGCGACCGCGTTCGTACCTCACGACGGTGGTCTTTTCATCATCTCCGCGAGCAGCTCGACGACATCGGAGCTCGTCTACAGCCGCGATGGTCTGAGCTGGCAAGCACCGGAGACGCTGCCCGAGAGTTGTGCGAGCTCGGTGAGGCTGCCGGGACGAATCCTCTACGGGAACGGCACGATCGTGACCACCGGTGAGGACGGAACGATATGCCGTTCAACCGATGGCGGTCGAAACTGGACCGCGAAATCGATCTCGAGTCGACTGAGGGGCGGCGGAATTTGGAACGGCTCCGAGTTCATGACCTGGGATCGCGGATCCCTCTTCCGAAGCCCGGATGGCGCCGAATGGACCGAAACGAGCACGATTCCGAGTGACGTCGACGTGGGCGTCGTCGCGATCAGCGATCGGGGTACGCTCGCGTCGATCACGGCAGGCTCCAAGCAAGAGTACGAGGGCCAGCTCGCGTACCGAAGCGAGGATGGCATCCATTGGGAGGTTCTCTCGGGCAATGCCTTTTCGCAGGGACACCCGATGCGCGCCATGATCTTTGGCTACGGGAAACCGAGCCAGTACTGCCCCTGAAGGCAGTTAGCTACGACCGATCAGCTTCTTCACCGCGCGCTTGGCGGATGGGTAGAGATCAGTTCGGGCTCGTTCGATGGGCATCAGCAGATACGCGCGAAGTCTCTCGTTTGGGCGAGCCTTGAAGATGGTCGTGTGCTTCGTCCCATCCCAATGCTCGGGCGCCTCTTTGGTGAAGTAATACGCCGCGTAAGAAATTCGTTGATGGCCTTCGGGGCACTTGACGGGCTCTACGCCGTGGAAGCTGATCTCGCTGGTGGCGAAGACGACGCATCGGTTCAGCAGCGGCTTGACAGTGCAGGCCTTCTTTCGGACCTTCTCGTCCCAGAGCTCGACGCCTCCACCCCACTCGTCTTTCCAGCCTTCGTTGAGGTAGACCAGAATGTTGAGCCTTCGGTGGAGGTCTCGCGACTTTACATAGTTGAAGTCCACATGCACATCGAGCCGGCCGCTCGGTCCGGTCAGATGCATTCCGCCGCCCCGTAGCTCTTCGTCGTAGAGCAGGTGGTCGATGCCGGTAATGTACTCGAGGTCCTCGATGAAGCTGCGGGACGAGAGTGCCTCGTTGAGTCGCTTGACCGGCTCCGGAAACTTCTCCGCATCGGTGATCTGCACTTTGCGAGTCTCGTTGACCGCGCGAAACTCGCGGCCGGCATCCCTCGCCTCGTTGTAACTTGGATAGGATGCCGCCACTTCTCGTGCGAAGTCGGGATCGAGAAAGTTCTCGAGAACCATGTGCGGAAACGGAGTGGCCGATTGAAACTGAGCCCGAAGGGTCTCCCGATCGAGGGGTCGGATGGGGGAGCTAGCCATGAGGGAGATCGTAGCCTACGGTTTGGAGTGCTGCCCACGGTTCCTACTCGGATGTGGTACCGTGTAGGTATCAAAAAAGTGATGACACTGTTTGACAAATCACGGTGGTAGACGACACTTTTTGACATTCGCGTGTTAAGAATAAGTTCCCTCTTTTCCTCCATGAGGCGCTGCATGTTTCGTTCCCTTCTCCGCCCGCCGCCGGCTGGGCTGGCCGCGGCCGGCTTTCTCCTGATCTTTGCTCTGCTCACCCCAGGATGTGGTGACTCGGGCGACTTCGATACCAGCCCTGGGGACGCCCTTCCGACTGCGGAGCTTGCCAAGAAGGGAGGGCTCGACAATCCGCCGGTGCCCGTCGGCCCCTTCTTGAACGGCGCGTTCCCAACGCAGACCCCGAGCGATCTCTCGAGCTCGAGCTGGACGATCGTGGAGGCGTTCCCGAACGTCCAGTTCAATCAGACCCTGGTCATCTCGACGAACCCGCAGGCGGGGGACAATCGACTCTATGTCGGATCGCGCGACGGGAACATCTATTCGATGGAGAATGATCCGAGCGTCACGACCGCCGAGCCTTTCATGGACATCCGCGATCGGGTCGCCGTGGTCTGGGACGGCGGCTTCCTCGGCCTCGCATTCCATCCGGAGTTCGGAACGCCGGGATCCCCGTACGAGACGACGTTCTACACGTACTACTCGTCGTACTGTCCCACGACCTGGGACGGGCAGAAGTACGTCAACGACTTCGGGAACTGCAACCCTGGATACCCGCAGAGCTCTACCGGCGGTTTCTTCGGAACCTGGTTGAGAGGGTCGGAGTTCCAGGCGTACTTCGATTCAACGGCAGGGGTCTGGCGTGGTGATCCAGCTTCCGAGAAGCCGTTGTTCAACATCAGGCTCTACAACGGCTCACACCGCGGTGGCGGACCGATCTTCGGTGACGATGGCTACATGTACATCATCATTGGCGATCAGTTTCGTTACGACACCGCGCAGGACATTTCAGGCAACTTCGAAGGCGGGTCGATTCGAGTGTCGGTGGACGTCGTCGACAACGGTGACGGTACCTGGACTTGCCCCTCCGGGACTCACCACCCCAACCGGAACATGCGCGATGTAACCGGAAATTCCGATGAAATGACCGGCCAGTACTATTGCATTCCGGACGACAATCCCTGGCCGAGTCCGGCAGGCGATCGATTCGAGGAGTTCTATTCGATCGGCCACCGGAATCCACACCGGATATCGGTAGACCCGGTGACGGGGCGCATCTGGTCCGGTGAGGTGGGCCAGAGCACGCGCGAAGAGATCAACGTGATCCTCTGGGGCCGGAACTACCAGTGGCCTTACAGGGAGGGACTCACGACTGGTGTTCGTCAAAAACCGAGCACGATCCTCGGTACGGAACAACCGCCGGTCATCGACTTCGACCGCACGGAGGCGCGCACGATCATCGGTGGATACGTCTATCGTGGAACGAAGTTCCCCGAGCTCTACGGGAAATACATCGCAGGAGACTATTCGACCAACAACGTTTGGGCGTTCACGCTCAACGAGACCACGCTCACGGCAACGAAGGATCTGCTGACGGTGTTCACACCAGGGGCGCTTTCTACCTTCGGTCAGGACAAGGCCGGTGAGATCTTTCTTGGCGACGTGTTCGGCGACGATGCGCTCTACGCCCTCGAGAGGGTTGGAGCCCCGAGCGCGGATCCACCCAGCATGCTATCCGAACTGGGCGTCTTCACGGACACGGCAAGCTTCGAGCTCAGCCCCTACTGGATCCCCTACGGGCTGAATCAGCCATTCTGGTCCGACGGCGCGGAGAAGTCTCGATGGATCGCGCTTCCCAACGATGGAACGCGCGACACGATCGACGAGAAGATCATCTACTCGGAAAACGGAGTCTGGGCGTACCCGGTCGGAACCGTGCTGATGAAGCACTTCGAGCTCGTGCTGGACGAGAACGATCCAAGCAACCGCACCCGGCTCGAGACGCGGTTCATGGTGCTCGGCGAGGACGACCGCTGGTACGGGGTGACGTACCGGTGGCGCGAAGACCAATCCGATGCGGACCTCCTGACGAGCTTCGACACAGCGGACTACACGATCGCCCTCGCGGAAGGGGGAACGCGCGATCAGACTTGGTACTTCCCGTCGCGACAGGAGTGCCTGAACTGCCACCTCGAGGCATCCGGCGGCGCTCTCGGGCTGAACGCCCGGCAGCAGAACGGTGACTTCTTCTACCCGTCGACGGGCAGGACCGACAACCAGCTCGCCACGTGGAACGAGCTCGGAATGTTCTCTCCGCCTCTCGATGAGTCGACCCTTTCGACCATGATCCGTTCGGTCGACTTTAACGACGTCACGGCGTCACTCGGAACGCGCGCACGCTCATGGTTGGACTCGAACTGTGGCTATTGCCATAGGCCGGGAGCTGTGAACGCAGGGTTCGATGCCCGGCTGACCACACCTTTCGAGAATCAGGGAATGGCCTTTGGAGGAGTCCGGAACGATCTCGGCATTCCGGGGTTGACGATCCTGACTCCCGGCGACCCGATCCTCTCAGCGATCTATCAGCGCTCAGGAATCGTCGGACCTGTGGCGATGCCGCCCTTGGCGAAGGCACTGGTGCAGACTCCTGCCGTCGAGATCCTCGGTGAGTGGATCACGCGGGTGGAGGGCGATCTCGGACTGAATGGAATCAACTACGAATACTACGAACCCGGCCCCATGGACTTCTTGCCGGACTTCGACGCACTCACGCCGGTTGCGACCGGGACCGTGAGCTCGTTCGACATCGGCGTGCGCCTGCGTGAGGAGGAGTTCGCCTTTCGGTTCACGAGCCTTCTCTACGTTGCAATCGCTGGAGAGTACACCTTCTACACCAGCTCGGACGACGGTAGCCAGCTCTTCATCGACGGAAGCCTAGTCGTCGACAACGACGGCCTGCACGGTGTGCAAGAAGCCTCGAACGCCATCGCCTTGAGCAACGGTTACCATACGATCGAGGTCACGATGTTCGAGAATCGAGGCGGGCAAGCGCTCTCGGTCAACTGGGAAGGCCCGGATACCTCCGGCCAGAAGGAGCCGATCGGCCCAGGCAAGCTATTCCTGCAGGAGCCGACCATCGACAATGCTCCTCCGACCCTCAGCGATCCGGGTTCACAGCAAACCGGCATCGGAACGACCGCCTCACTGAGTCTCCTCGCAACCGATCCCGACAACGATTTCTTGTACTTCGACGCAGCAGGCCTTCCGCCTGGCCTCACGATCGATCACACCACCGGGGACATCTCTGGCGTTCCCGACTCGAGCGCTGTCGGTACCTACTCCGTCACCGCAAGCGCATCGGATGCGGTCGACG
Source organism: uncultured Myxococcales bacterium (assembly GCA_965365555.1). Taxonomy (GTDB): domain Bacteria; phylum Myxococcota_A; class Polyangia; order Polyangiales; family Houyiibacteriaceae; genus SG8-38. The sequence continues at coordinate 5,130 of CBDUCC010000003.1, forward strand.
TGTCCGTGGTCTCCTTCGCATGGGCGATCACGGGAACCGGCAGCTCGTTCTGCGGCGACGGCACGGTGGACACGGGCGAGGAGTGCGACGATGGAAACAATGCGAACGGTGACGGTTGCTCGTCGGCTTGTGCACTCGAGTTCTGTGGTGACGGCGTGGTCAACAACAATGGCACCGAGCAGTGCGACGATGGCAACAACCTCGACGGCGACGGCTGTGCCTTCAACTGCACGATAGAGATCGCCCCTGCTTGTGGAGATGGAAACGTCGATGCCGGCGAGGAGTGTGACGATGGAAACACGGTCAGTGGGGACGGCTGCACGGCCATCTGCATTCTGGAGTTCTGCGGTGACGCCATCGTCAACAACGGCGGCATCGAACAGTGCGACGACGGAAACACCGTAGATGGTGACGGCTGCGCCTTCGACTGCAGCTTGGAGGGAGGCGCCGACCTCACCTACACCGGTTCCATCATCGCCCGGATCACGGAGCCGAGAGGAAGCGGAAGCAAAGACCTCGAGGTCATTCGCGACGGGGACAAGCCCCCGGTCGGAGATCGCTCTCGGACGCGCCAGTACGACACCTACTCCGGCGGCGCCTTCGCAGCCGAAGATTGGATCGGCTACGAGTACGCGACCGAGCGGCTCTTCGGTCAGGTCGTCTTCCAGGAGGGCCGTGAGTTCGGCGACGGCGGCTATTTCCTCGACCTCACGGTGCAGGTCCGCCAGGGCGGAACCTGGTTCGAAGCGCCAGGTGTGACGATCACTCCTTCGTACGCGGGCGCTGACGGTGTGAGCTACAATACGTACGTGATCGACTTCGCCCCCGTCTTCGGCGACGCTATCCGAATCTACGGCGCGCCTGGCGGCACGAAGTACTTCATCTCCGTCGGCGAGCTCGAGGTCTTCGGCCCGGACAACATCCTCTGCGGAAACGGCTCCCTCGACGGAAGCGAGTCCTGCGACGACGGCAACACGCTGAGCGGCGACGGATGCTCGGCGATTTGTGAGATCGAAACTTGCGGCGATGGCGAGCTCAACAACAATGGGACGGAAGCCTGCGAGCCTCCGGGAACCGATCTGTGCGATGACAGCTGCCAGCTTCGCGCTCCGCTCTGTGGCGATGGATTCCTGACACCGCCCGAAGAGTGCGATGACGGGAACCTCGACGATGGCGACGGATGCTCATCGACCTGCACCGAGGAGCTCCCCCCGCCTTGCGGTGACGGCATCGTCGACCCAGGCGAGGAATGCGATGACGGCAATGAGTTGAGCGGCGACGGATGCTCGGCTCTCTGTGTCTTCGAGTTCTGCGGAGATGGCATCGTCAACAACGGCGGCATCGAACAGTGCGACGACGGAAACACGTTGGACGGCGACGGCTGCGCCTTCGACTGTACGCTCGAAGGTAGCGCCGATCTCACCCAGGTCGGCACGATCATCGCGCGCATCACGGCGCCGAGAGGAAGCGGCAGCAAGGACCTCGAGGTCATCCGAGATGGGGACAAGCCACCGGTCGGAGACCGGTCACGCGACCGTCAGTACGATACCTACTCCGGCGGTGCCTTTTCGGCGGAAGACTGGTTCGGCTATGCATACAGCTCGGAGCAGCTTTTCGGACAGGTCGTGTTCCAAGAGGGCCGCGAATTCTCGGATGGTGGCTTCTTCGAAACGATCACGGTGCAGGTGCGACAAGGTGGAACCTGGATCGAGGCGCCGGGCGTGACGATCACGCCTTCGTACGCGGGCGCTGACGGCGTCAGCTACAACAGCTATGTCTTCGACTTCGCGCCGGTCTTCGGCGACGCGATTCGCGTGTACGGCGCACCCGGCGGACTCAAGTACTTCACGTCCGTCGCGGAGTTGGAGGTGTTCGGACCCGACAACATCCTGTGTGGGAACGGTACACTCGACGGAGGCGAGTCCTGCGACGACGGGAACACGGCCGGCGGCGACGGATGCTCGGCGCTCTGCCAGGTCGAGTTCTGTGGCGACGACGAGCTCAACAACAATGGGACGGAAGCCTGCGAGCCTCCGGGAACCGACCTGTGCGACGACAGCTGCCAGCTTCGCACCCCGCTCTGTGGCGATGGATTCCTGACACCGCCCGAAGAGTGCGATGACGGGAACCTCGACGATGGCGACGGATGCTCATCGACCTGCACCGAGGAGCTCCCCCCGCCTTGCGGTGACGGCATCGTCGACCCAGGCGAGGAATGCGATGACGGCAATGAGTTGAGCGGCGACGGATGCTCGGCTCTCTGTGTCTTCGAGTTCTGCGGAGATGGCATCGTCAACAACGGCGGCATCGAACAGTGCGACGACGGAAACACGTTGGACGGCGACGGCTGCGCCTTCGACTGTACGCTCGAAGGTAGCGCCGATCTCACCCAGGTCGGCACGATCATCGCGCGCATCACGGCGCCGAGAGGAAGCGGCAGCAAGGACCTCGAGGTCATCCGAGATGGGGACAAGCCACCGGTCGGAGATCGCTCTCGGACGCGCCAGTACGATACCTACTCCGGCGGTGCCTTCTCGGCGGAAGACTGGATCGGGTACGAGTACGCGTCCGAGCAGTGGTTCGGCCAGGTCGTCTTCCAGGAAGGCCGTGAGTTCTCGGACGGTGGATACTTCCTCGACCTCACCGTGCAGGTGCGGCAAGGCGGCACCTGGTTCGAAGCACCGGGTGTGACGATCACGCCTGCGTATGCGGGGGCCGATGGAATCAATTACAACACCTACACGATCGACTTTGATGCGACCCTAGGCGATGCGATTCGGATCTACGGCGCACCGGGCGGGGTCAAGTATTTCATCTCCGTTGGCGAGCTCGAGGTGTTTGCCGCGGAATAGCCTGACCCGACGGGTGCGTGTACGGACCCAGTGGATCCCAGAAATGAATCCAAATATCGCGCCACTGCGCCTCGCAGGCCGGTGACTGATACCTCGATTGAAGCGCGGCTCGAATCGAGGAAACCGACCAACCCAGCGTCCAGAACAAATTCGCGGCGAGCAGTCCTCCCCGGCCGTACCGCTCGTAGAAATAGCGAGTACGTGACTCGTAATAGTATCGCGGTAGGCGCTTCTTCGCGCGAGTCTGAGACTTCACCGGGGAGCTGCCGCCTCGAAGGTGGACGACTCTGGCCTCCGGATGATGGAGAACGCGCCATCCGGCATCTCGCGCCCTGGCGCAAAACTCCGAGTCCTCGAAGTACATGAAGAAGCCTTCATCGAGAAGGCCCACGTCCACGAACACCTCTGCACGAATCAGGACGCAGGCGAAGCTCGTCCATTCCGGAAACGAGTCGGCATCCTTGACGGGGATGGGCACGTCGTAGCGGGCGAGCAAATTGGTGATTGGGCCCGTGGCCGCCCCGTCGATGAGCTCGCTGACGGGCCGATGAAAGCGAAAGCAGCTTTCTTGCGGCGTCCCATCGGGCCATTGGAGTCGGGGGCTGATCAGTCCCGAGTCAGGATCCGCCGTCGCCCTCGCCAACAATTTGGCGATCGCACCGTCCTCGAGCAGCGTGTCGCTGTTGAGCAGCAGGTAGTAGTCTGCGTCGCAACTGCGTATCCCAAGATTGTTCCCGGCTGCGAAGCCTCCGTTGGTTTCCGAGGCAATGACCTGAACGACGTCGGCTGCGTCGTTCTCGCATACCCATCTAGAGAGGCTCTCGACGGAATCGTCGGGGGACGCGTTGTCGACCAGCGCGACCCGACCTCCGGACTCACGAACTTGCGGAACCAACGTCCGCAAGCAATCGATGACCATCGAAGGGGTACGGTAGTTCACCACCACGACGCAAATCGGAATCTTGCACTCGTCGGCGCTCTCGATAGTCATGTGGTTGCGTTGTCGGCTCCGCGCGGCGGCTGCTTGCTGAGCAGGGACTTGACGAAGAAGGAGACGGACTGCCGAGCCGAAGGATTCCGAACCAGACGCGCCGCCTGGGCAGCAGTGAATCGCGCGCTGGTCCAAACGAAGTCGGGAACATCCTGGACGCGAAGTCGGCCTTCGGCAGCCGGATAACCGAGTGCGCGCATCGAATCGCCTGCGATGCGCTCGCAAATCCACGACTCCGTCGGCGTGATGGAGCGGCGCTTGCCACCTTTGAACGACGTGTTGCCTTTCGAAGGCTGGAGCTCGCCCTCCAATCGGCTGCCAAGGAAGTCGGCAATTTTGGTCGCCTCTCCGGTGGGATCGGCAACCAGCTTCTCGAATTGCGCGAAGTGGACCAACCCCTCTCGGTCCGCATTGACCATGGCCTCCGCCGCCATGCGCCAGTACCGGGCGTAAACCAGCGGATGGTACTCGCCCGGCTTGCCGTCTTGCCCATCCACATACTTCTTGGAGGCCATCACCCGGCGGGGGTCACGGTAGATGAAGATGAAGCGGACATCGGGCCAGAGCTCCCGGAGCATGCCGAGGTGCATGAAATCCTGCGGCGCCTTGTAACCCCAGTGACTGCAGCCGTGGTGGCGGGCAAGGCGAGTCATCCACTCCTCGAGAAGCTCATGCCAAAGCACCTCTTTGCCCCGAAACGTGGCCAGCAGAGCCTCGTCCATACGGTCGACATCTTCCCAGGTGCAGTTCGGCGCATCGAACACGGCCCACTTGATCCTCGCCCTGACCTGCCATCCGAGAAAATCGACCAACTTCTCGAGCTGGGCCTCGCTGAGCGGTCCATCGACGCCGAGTGCCTTGGCCGTTCTGAATAGATACAGATCGTCGAAGACGTACCAGTCGTCGATCTGGGAAATGACGTGTGAAAGATAGGAGCTTCCGCTTCGTGGCAAGCCAACCACGATCACGGGCGCGTAGCGCGGCTCCCCGACGATCGGCTGGGTAGCGAAGAGCGGACTATCTGTGGGTGCGACGGAGGTCATTCTCAACCGAAATTAAGATAGCCCATGGTTCATGGTGCGGAAAGGCGGAGGAGGCCTTGGAGCTCGATGCTGTCATGCCGGCTGAAGCCTACGCTCCATACTCGTCCGCTCCGCGGCAACCCGCCTTCGTCGCGCTTGTTGCGCGAGAATGCCCGTACAGGTGCCCAATAGCGCTCCACCGAACACGAGCGGCAGATAGTGCGCACTCGAGTTAGGAATGTGATCGAAGACCGAGAACGCAAGAATGACCGCGAGCCCTGCCAGCAGCGTCTGATCGGTCTTGTTCTGAATGAAACGAAATCGGCGGGAAACGATGAAGATTGGGAGCAGCATCAACAGGTATTTCCCCACGAAGCCGACGAAGCCGAACATCCCGATGGTGTTGACCCACTCCCCATCCGGGATGCTGAGCTGCTTTCCACTCTTCAAACTGTACTTGAACGATCGCCCGTACGTTCCCCAACCAAAGTACGGTCGTTCGAGCGCTCGCTCGAGAATCTCTTCCTCGTTCACCAGGCGGGTGGTCAGTGATTGTGCTCTCTCGTCGCCGAACTGTTCGGCGAGCGCATCGCGAATCTCGTAAACGGGGATGAGATTGGTTTGGCGCAATGTCGGGTAGGCGAGGACGATGATGGAAATGGCGACGACAATCCGAAACTGGAGCTTCGGGCTCGTAAACAGAATGAGCGGCACCGCTGTGAACGCATAGAGCATCGCAGCGACGCTCTTGTTGAGAACGGCCACGACGGTCAGATACGGGATTGCCCACTTCGGCTTCAGACGGCCCATCTGGAGGCCGGCCTTCGATAGCGTCGCGGCGGCCATGAGGCCCACGGCGGTGAACATCGCGACGGTCAGCCCGTGCGCCATGTAGACGATGGGGCGAAATCCTCCCTGCCTCCTCATCTGCAGGAAATCGTGCTGAAAGAAACCATAGGTCCAGTTGTTGAACTGCGGACTGAGTCGGACTTCGATCATCTGAAAGATGCCGTAGACCATGGTCGCTCCCAGCAGGGTTTGGAGTAGCACGCGAAGGTCGCGCGAATCCCGAAACATGGCCGCGCCCAAGACGAAGGGAGCAACGTACCGAAGCAAGCTGGCGATTACCAGCTTGAGCGCATCGTCCAGCTCATGACCGATCAGGAACTTGGCGCCCATCATGACGCCATCGGTGTTGAGCAACACCGTCACCACCTGGCCCACCAGCAAGAGCGCGACCGCGAAGCGAATCCAGTTGTTGCGAGGACGAGCTGCGAGTCGTTTGCGGTGATAGAGCCACGCGCCCACGAGCAGCCAGAAGACTGCGATCTCGACCTTTGTGAAAGCCGGAAGCCCCGGAAGCTTGAACTCGACTCGCTCGGGCAGAAACATCACTGGAAGCAACAGCAGCAGAGCCGTGGCCTTCGCAGGCGGCCATCGTCGAGCGCCCCAAAGCGCGAAAGGCACCCAAAGGAAGAACACGAGAACGCTGAGCGCATTGCCTTCGGTTTGGATCATGCCGAATCACGACCCACGCCGACTCAGAACGGCGAGGTTGTTCTCCTCATCCAGCAACACCAACTCGAAATGCTTCGCGAAGTTCGGATCCTCGAGCCACATCGCAATGCCGAGCCAGTCGACGAGGTACCGAATCGGCTTCGAAATGACGTACTCCCGCGTTCTGCCCTCGAGCTTCGCGCGAAGCGCCGGCGGACTCACCTTTCCATCGAGATTGTAGGTTCGATCATGAAAGAAACCGAGTGTGCCGGTTTGAATTGCGGCAACCCAGAGATCATCGGAAACGTTCTGCTCTACCCAATCCACTACCTGAAAGTGTCCGTTGTCTAGGCCCTGCCGATACGCGCGGACGTCCAGCCCGACGATGAGCGCGATGGCACGAGCGAGCGGCACCCGCGTGGAGGCGGCGGGATTCGGACGCCCTGCGCGGCTCCAGATGCGATACCCGAGCCACACCGTGAGAAGGGAGACCCATGTGCTCAGCGGAAAAAGGTAGCGACCCATGAAGTAGCCGGCTCCGTAGATCACGCCGTAGAAACTGGCGTGTAAGGCGGCCCAGAGGCCAAGCACGACGAGCAGCTGACGCCGATCGGAATTTGCATGGGCCGTCTCCCGGTACACGAGAACCAGCCAAACCAAAACGATGGCGGAGGTCGCTACGACCACCAAGGGGGCAGTCTCCCAGGATACCGGGATGAGACCGACGATCGAAATCTGCTCGGCGAGAATCGCAGGAACTCGCCCGAGATTCTCAGCGAAAGTATCCGCGCCTTGGGAGATGCCACTGACCGGCACGATGTTGCCGAAGAGCGAGTAGTTGTACGCAAGCCAAGGCATCACGACTAGCAATGCCGAAGTTCCTATGGCGCCGGCTTCCCCAATGCGTCGTGCGAGCGACGTGGTACCCCGAAGCGCGCCGGCAACGACGAGCGCAAAGCAGATCGCGACCGATAAGAGGACGGCATCGTTTCGGACCCAGAACGCCAAGCCCAGCATCCCTCCCAGCGTCAAGCACGAGCGGATGGGCCAGGGCTCGTCGAACGTCAATCGACGCCGGAGCAGGAGAAGGCCGACCGCCATCGGCATCAGAGTCGCTGCACCGGTCTCCAAACAATTCTGCGTGAAGCGCGTGGAGAACGGAGACGCGTACCAGGCAGCGGCAACGATGGCGGCAAGCAGCTCGCCGTGATCAGTTCGGGAAAACGCCTCGAGGGCAACCCGCCGGAGAAGCATCGCTGCCCCGATGGCGATGGCGATTCCCAGCAACTGGACCAACCAAACACCGGAAGCCCGGTCCCCATCGACGAGCCAGAAGAAGCCGGCATAGACGAAGGTCATCAAGGGCTGGGTGCCATTCGTCAGAGTGTTGCCCGCCTCGATGGACAGCCCATGGCCGAGCGCTAGGTTCCGCGAGATGGTGAGCATTAGGTAGCCATCCTCGCTCGGAAACTGCGTGAGTGCTCTGCCCGTGCGATCGAGCAAAGGCAGTGCGCGGGCGAGAGTGCCTACCGCAGCACATATCCAGACGAATCCTCTACCAACCGTTCGGGCGCTCATGTCGTTCTACGTAGATGTGCGAATGGGTTACGGCAGGGAACGAGGCGAGGCTCGTAGAACGAAAGGTACTCGACCCGTCGAGACTCATCCGCTCCGCGTAGGAAGAAGTCGGTAGAGAGCAGGAACTTGGTGACGACGTTGTCTTCCAGCCGACGCAGCGGATGGCCCATGGGAAGCCACCTGTAGAGCGTGACGTAGGTCAATGGGAAAGAGACGACGGCGAGCTTCGCGAGTTGCTTCGCCTGCGCTCGCTTGTACTCGACGTACTCGCCGGCGAAACGCTCGAAGTCACCGGGCGCTACATCGAGGTAGCCTAAGCGCCGGCGAAGAATCGCGATGACGACTTTCGTTGCCTTGCCGTACCTCAACTGATACGCGGCAAACGGCGCAGCAACGAAAACGATGACACCGGCGGTCAGACGCGTGATGAAAGCGCGCCGAGAGAGCTTCGCCATCAGCCTACCAGCTTCCTCGCTGCACGAACGGACAGCGCGGACAGGATCAGGGTCGGGTTGGCCGCCGGACAGCTCGGGAAGGCTCCACTTCCGAGCGCGAGCAGATTCCGCACACGGTGGTGTACGAGGCCATCATCCACCACGCTCGAGCTGGGGTCGGCACCCATCCGCGTGGTGCCTTGAATGTGGGCACCGCTACCGAGGTCCTCCTCCGGAATCACCACGTAGTCCTCGACCGGGAGCCCTTCGACGAGCTCCTCCACCAACTGGGGGACCGAATCGATGGCAGCCTGCGTATAAGCCGGCCGGGCCGGGTAGTAGAGCTCCGGCTTCGTCTCATCCTCGGACGAAACGCTCACGTAGTTATCGTAGCTGGGAAGGTCCTCGAAGACGAATTTGATGACTGCACGCTGCCGCCAGCGACCACGCTCGGCACGCAACCAGGGGACGTTCCAGCTTTCCACGTTGCATGCAGCGCGCTTCGAGCGGTCGGTGCTGTCGTGGAACATGATCCCTAGGCCGGTGACCTGTTGGCCCCCATCGAGACTGTCCAAGCCGTCCAGATTGAGCTGAACGGAAGTTGCAAATTGCTCGTGCAAGTATCGACCGAGCGCGGCGTCCTCGAGCCCCGAGCGAAGCAGGATGAAAGGCGAACAAATCGCGTGAGCCCCAACCAGAGCCAGGTCGCACTTGACCACCTGAGGCGTTCCAGTTGCGTCGGTGTAATGCACCTCGCGCACCTGATTCGCTTCGATACCCAACCGATCTACGCGCGATTCGAGTCGAAGCTCGACACGAGGGTCCTGGTAGACGTCAGTCATGTGGAGGTCGACTTGGAACTTGGCGCCGATTGGACAGGTGGAGCAGACCCCGTTGGCACAGCACTGCGGGCGTCCCGACTTGGCTGACGAGGCTCGGGCGCTCGGCATCGGGAAGTACTGTCCCGGATACTTCCGCGCGATCGCCTCGTCGAAACTGTTCATCGCATGTGGCGGTGCCGGGTACGGCTTGGACCTCGGAAAGGGGCCTCCATCCGCGCCTCCAACCGTCATGGCATACTCGACCTCGGTGAGATACGGCTCGAGATCGTCGTAGCTGATCGGCCAGTCCTCGCCCACTCCGTACCGGGTCTTCATCTCGAAGTCGCTGGGGTGAGGTCGCGGAGAGGTTCCGGTCCAGCAGCTTCCCCCGCCAAACGCGATGTTCTGCACCCAAGGCTTCTGCGGAGTCCTGTTGACTACGGTCTCGCCGAAGGGAAAGTCCGAGTTCTTTCCGTTCTGGACCTTCCAGCTGTACGGAAGCTTGCGGCCTCGCTCGAGCACGAGGATGCGAGTGTTCGCCGGCGCGTGCCGCAAGTACTCACGCAAGAAGAAAGACGACGCGAAGCCAGTGCCTACGACGACGGTATCGAACTCTCGATTCAACGCCACGATCTTCCAGAGAGATGAGCACGGACCATGGTCAATTATGCGTCTCCGGAGGCTGCGCTCGCAACCGGAATTGCTCGGAAAAGCGGCGCTTTTCCGGACCCCAGGCGATCGATGGAGGCGTAGGCCGCATCGCAGCGGCGGTCAACGATCAGATTCGGGCTCGCTCGAGCCGATGAGCTCTGCGCTCACTTGAGCCGGCTCGTATCGACGTCCTGAACGCGGCGAAGGATCCTCTCCTGAATGGGGTTCCGTGGCATTCGTTTCCCGAGTTGCCAGGAAACGTAGAGCGGGAAGCCATAGACATCGATGTTGCGCTGAATTCGGGAGCGCCGGTTCTGAATGGCGAGCTTGGCCGCGGTCAAGCCGGCGGGTCGCTGCGGTTTCGAGTGCTCGGATGCATAGCCGACCTCATCCATGAGCGGCGAGCACACCGACTCGACCCACATGATCTCGTCGTCGCTGAGCTTCCGGCGCCACTGCTCCACGAGGCCGACATCTGGAGAAGCGTACGTACTATCGCCTGGGTAGCTCAGCATCGCCTCGTCAAAGTCAATCCCCAAGAACTCGCATATTTGGGTGAGCTCTCTCACTGGATCTCGGATCAGGTCTTCGTATTTCAGCTCATGCTTCTGCGAGGGCGGGAGGGAGGGCTCGAGCGCTCTCCAACGCAACACCGGCTCCATCCAATATCTCGTGCCGTAATAGGGGTTTCCGACCCAACCCATCCCGATGCAGCTTCTGGAGACATCTCTTGGGTCGCGAAGAAGGTGAATGAGCTTCGCATCGGGAAAAAGACGGGGAAGCTCGTGGAAGTTCGAGTGGATCGTCGCACCTCGGATGGGCTTGCCGCTCGACTCGGTGGCCTGTTGCAGAAAGCTGCTCACGAGGCCCTGGTAGTCGAGCGATGGGTCGATCTCGAGCCCGTGCGCGCGAAACACGCGATCTGCTCGAAGCTGACGATGATACTCGTGCAGAGGCGGAGGGTTCCCGTCCTCGATCCACCGGACCGCGTACTCGAACTCGCCGAAGATGCAGACGTCCGGGTGATGGTCGACCATCAGCCGCAGAAGCGTGGTGCCCGAGCGCAATGCGCCTACAATGAAAACAGGGGGCTGCATATAATTTTCAGCTCACGAAGAGCTCAACAACGAAAAGTATAATCGGTGCGTTTGTCGAAGCAATGCCATCTCAAGTGAACCGAAAGCCCGACTTCATCATCATCGGGGCCATGAAGTGCGCGACCAGTACCTTGCACACTCAGCTAGCCTCGCACTCAGGAATCTACGGATCCGACCCCAAGGAACCGAACTACTTCAGCGACGATGATCAGTACGCGCGCGGGTTCGATTGGTACTCCGGTCTGTTCTCGGAGGCGAGCACCTCGGATCTGCTCATGGAAAGCAGCACGCACTACACGAAGCTTCCGGACTATCCCGAGACGGTGGCACGTATGCGATCCTGCGTTCCGGACGTGAAGCTGATCTACGTGATGCGGCATCCCGTCGATCGCTTGGTGTCTCACTACATTCACCAATGGACGCAGAACATCTTTCGCTGTGACATCGGGGAAGCGATCGACTCCTATCCGGAGCTGATCAACTACGGCCGCTACGCGTATCAGCTGAAGCCCTACCTCGAGGCGTTCGGGAAAGACCGGATCCTTCCGGTGTTCTTCCGCCCGCTGAGAGAGAACCCCGACCGAGAGCTTCAGCGCGTCGCCCGCCACATTGGTTACGAGGGCGCGCTGCGATGGAACCAAAGCTTGGGGGCTCAGAATGTCTCCGCGGAGCGGATCCGACGATTCCCCGGCTACGAGCTACTGGTGGACTCGAAGCCCATGGAGTTCCTGCGTCGTCGATTGGTGCCGCAGACCCTCAGAGATGCCGTGAAGTCGAGGCTCAGGATGAACGAGCGTCCGGAGCTGACTGATGCAGACCGAAAACGCGTCGAGGAAGTGTTCAACGCCGACCTAGCGATCCTGTCCGATTGGATGGGTGTCCAGCTGCGTTGCGCCAGCTTCGATGAGGTGACGCGCAGTGGCTCCCTCGACTGGGCGGGCTGAGCGGGCTCAACCGCACGCTGCGGTGGCGCTGCCTACGACCTCAGGCAGCAGCCCGTTGACGGGCCCGGCCACGTTGGCGCCAGTCGCAAACCCACTAGGACAGACGCCGGCAACCTGAGCGAGGCTCTTGCAGAGCTCGGCGAAGCTGCGTTCCCTGCCCGGGTATCGCAGAAAGCGACCGCCAAAGTCGACGTTGGGCGACTTGGCATAGAGCAGCGCCGGCCATCGCTCGAGTTGTGCATGGTGGCTGCTGTTCACGCTCGTGCCGCGCGTGCTTACGTAGAGAATGTACGTCTCGTCATCGGGAGCGTCCGACTGGTCGAGCGTGTCCAAGGTGCGACGGAGCAAACTCCAATGGAACTGATGTAGCTCGTCCATGAGCTGGCCGTACCGGGTTCCGCCGTAGTCGTGAACGGGGATCTCGCCGATTCCGTTGTATCGCGGCAGGTGCTCATCGTGGTTGTCAGCCGTTCCGACGGCGACTCCAACGACGTTCGTGAGGCCACATTCGAGCGAAAGTGTGGCCATATCCATCATGGACTCGATCCGAGAGTTCGGGGTGTCGTTCTGGGCAGATGGCGGGCTGCCACAGGATACGGACTCTCGGAGCTCGAAGCGGCGATCGAACTCGACGATCGCCGACTCGTACACGTCCAGTCGTTCACGCTCGGGCCCGGCGAGGCGCGCTCGGAGCCGCCCGAAGTCTGCGTTGAGAGCATCGCGAAGAGCCTCCCGCCGACCGGTTTCCAGGTCGGGGCCTGCGTCCGGTGCTGCCAGCCCGGCGATCTCGTTGCGGAGGACGCTCGCCTTCGTGGCGTGTCCGAGGGACTGACCCGTACCGGCCGAGAAGAGCGATGCTTCCCGGTCCCATCCCTTCGCGAAGGCGCGGTGGGAGATCCCGAACAGGAGCGATGATTTGGGTGCATTCGCACTCAGGGTCTGAGCCATGTACTGGTCGATCGACGAACCGCGAGGCGGAGCGAGCGAAGCCGCGTCACCCTGTGGGTGCTGACAGGTAAGAGCGCCGAAGCCGCAGCCGTGGAGGGTTGAGCCGCCGGTGATGGGATTGGTGAGCCCATCGATGATCATGGCGTTCTGCCTCAAGTCTTCGATCGGAGCGAAGTTCGAGGGCCAGGTGAAGTCGGTCATCGGGCTCACGGAGGACGGCAAGTTGTCTTTTCCTTGCGTACGACCGCTCGACACCTCGACCGGTGTGTAGCCGCCAGGATCAAAGCCGCTCACTGCGAAAACGATGAGTCGCTTTCGTGGAGCGGCCGCCTGCCCGGCGGCATAGGACAGGGTTCGTTCGGCCCAGGGCGCCAAGAAGGACGCGCCAGCGCCAAGACCAAGCATTCGAATCATGTCTCGCCGGTTGATGGCCATTAGATCGTCTCCGCCGGTACTCGAACGAGGAACTCGTCCGAAGAAAAGAAAGCAGCGATCGCCTCGACGATGTCGCCGTCTGCATTGTTGAGAGCCTCGTGCGCCTCGTTCAGTGCGCAGCCGTCTGCCTCGAGTCGAGGCTGGCCACGGAAATACTCGTACACATGTGCGACGAAGCACTGACGCACCGTGTCCGAAGCACTGAGACGTTCCATGAGCTCCCTGACGCCGTCGTACGGGCCGTCTTGGTCGCCGGTCCCGGTGATTTCACCGGTCGCATCGACGGGGCGACCGGCCTCGATCTCGCGCTCTCGCCCAAGGTGGTCGAAACCGGCAAATCCGTAGCCGAGTGGATCCATCAGCTTGTGGCATCCCTGACAGCTCTCGTTGCTCACGTGCTCGCTCAACGACTCGCGCATGGTCTTGTCCTCGCTGAGGTTCAGCGGTGGGACCGCGCTAATGTCGATCGGCGGAATCACGCCACAGAGCAGGCTCTCTCGGATGAACTTCCCGCGGCGGATCACGTCGTTGTGGTCCAGCTGAGAGAAAGCGACCAGCCAGCTCGGCTGGGTCATGATGCCCACCCGCTTTTCCGAGTCGAACCAGACAAGCTCGGGCGAGGCTGCAACCGGGCCGGCATAGTCGTTGGACTGCGCCGTGGCGTCCTGCACGAAGCCCCAGTCGGCCAGAAGTAGCGTGTCGAGCAGATCTCCACCCTCCGACCGTCGGAGCGCCTCGCGGACGAACTCGGCCGTATCTTCGGCGAGCGCATCGGGATTGTGGAACGGAAAGTCCATGACCTCCTTGGCTACCGCGTTAACATCGTCGTAGCGGAAGAACTCGCGGACGAAGCGTTCGATGACGGTGCTCTGGTCGAGATCCATGAGCAGACGCGTGACCTCGGAACGGATGACTTCCGGATCTGAAAGACTACCGTCGCGCGCGGCATCCCAGAGTTGTTGGTCGGGCGGACCATCGGTGAGCGTATACGAGAGAGCCGACGCGATCTCGTATGGGGTCAATCGATAGCTGCCATCGCCCACTGGCTCACCGAGCTCGGAGCGAAATAGGAAGCTCGGCGAGCTGAGGAGGGCCTCGATGGCCGTGGCGAGTGCCGCCTCATCCCCGAGGTCCAGAATGCGGTCGTCCATCGCGAGTGCGACGAAGGTGTCGAGGTCCGCGGAGTCGAGCTCACGACCGAAGAGCAGAGCGCCCTTCTCCGAGATCAGCTCGCGCGCACAATCCGCATCGAGACCGTTCGCCGCGCATGAATTGCCCTGGACGAGGTCCTGGGCGACGCTCTCAGCAACCGACGATGCGGATTGCAGCACCGACTCGACCTCCGCCTCCCCGACGAAGTACGAGCTTGCTTTCGTCGTGAAGCGGTCAGCCGTGTTCGGGCTCTGAAACGGACTCGCGACGCTCGTCGCGCTGCGGTCTCGGTTGCGGTCGTTCGAACGTCCCCGGCCGAGCACGTCGATGGCCCGCGCGTATTGCGCCCCATTCAGTCGGACCAGTCGGGCTTCAGAAGGCTGAGGCGCGGCCGTCTCGCAGGTGAACAGGCTTTCCACGGTGCTCACCGCGGGCACGCCATCTGAACCAGTTCGAGCGGAGCCGGAGGCATCGGCGTCGGAGCCGAGGTCCCCGATCACCCCTGAACATCCGGTGAGAACCAATGCCGCTCCCGCGATCCCGAAGGCGCCGCGAACCCCATTCATGATGTTTCCCCAAGTCACGATGCCTTAATCTTTTGGGATGAATCCCCGCCGATCAATTCCTCCATCAGCTGTTTTACGGATCTATACACGGGCTTACAAATGACCCCATAGGATGTAAGATGTAGGTTATTATCTTACCTTATTGAGATCCCGGGCCTCAGGTGGCTGGACTCCTAGGAAATTGGCCCGCAAGGAGCGAATCAGCCCACCATGGTTTCGTCACGGCGCATCCGCGGACCACGCGGCCGCCCTCCCACGTCGCGGACCGCGACTCCGCAGCCACGGACCCCGCAGGACTATGAGCGCCGACCCCACCACACAAGAACAGCCGCGCTCGGGTTCCCTCAAGCAGATGGCGCTGCGCGCGGCTTCCTGGAGCGTGGGCGGACGTTTTCTGGGTCAGGCTCTGCGCCTGCTGAGCAACATCGTTCTCGCACGCCTGCTGTTTCCGGAGGCGTTCGGTCTGATGGCGATCGTGGCCGTCTTCCTCTACGGACTCAAGATGTTCTCGGACCTAGGGGTCGGTCCGAGTATCGTTTACGACAGCCGCGGCGAAGACGACGCCTTTCTGGATACCGCGTGGACGATTCAGATCGTTCGCGGTGCGGTCATCACCGCGGGCGCTGTCCTCATCGCATGGCCGGTCGCCCAGATCTACGAGGAGCCGCAGCTCACTTCGCTACTCGTCGCCGCTGGGCTCACGGGAACCATCCAGGGCTTCGAGTCGACAGCCGTCTACACGCAGCAGCGGAAATTGATGCTGGCACGAGTCGTCCAACTCGAGCTCTTCTCACAGCTCGTGAGGTTCGTCGTCATGGTCGGATGGGCCCTCCTCAGCCCGACGGTTTGGGCGCTGGTCGGCGGAAGCCTCGTCGGGACGATGTCCAAAACGATCCTCAGCCACTACTACCTCCCGCGCCGGAAGCACCGACTCCATTGGGAGCCCGACGCCGTGCGTTCCGTCTTCCGCTTTGGATCGTGGATCTTCCTGAGCTCGATCTTCACGTTCGCCGGCGTCCAGGGCGACCGGCTGCTCCTCGGATACTATCTCGGTGTTGCACTGCTCGGCGTCTATCACGTCGCCACGCGCTTCACGGAGTCCCTCGGAACGCTCCAGGGTCGCCTGATGCGCTCTGTATTCTTCCCAGTGTTCAGCGAGACGTTTCGATCGGAACCTCAGTACCTGGTCAAGCGCTACTACAAGACTCGGCTTTACATGGACCTGCTCTTCCTCCCGGGTGCGGGACTCCTTGGCGGCGCCGGCCACCTCATCATCGGGTTGCTTTACGACGCGCGCTACGAAGAGGCGGGGTGGATCTTGCAAGCGCTGAGTATCCAAGTCGGGATGAGCATCATCGTGACACCGGCGGAGACGTTGTTGTTCTCGACCGGGAAGACCTTCTACGCCTTCGCACGTAGCTTCTCGAAGGCAGTGTGGATCCTCATTGGAATTCCACTGGGTTGGCACTTGGCTGGCCTTCCAGGTGTGGTATGGATTGTTGCCTTGTCGGAGCTTCCCGTTCTCCTCGTGACCTGGTCGGGCCTGATTAAGGAACGACTGTTCAGGCCAATCTTCGAGTTGCGTTCGTTCGCCATCTGGGGCGCGGCCGCAGCGCTCGCGTGGCTGGTGGGGGCCGCGATCCAGTGAAGGTTCTGCTCGCGTCGCCGGCCTGGCCGCCCGATCGGTTCGCCAACGGGATCGTGACGTACGTCGACGCCATGCGAGCGGGTCTCGAGGGTCTGGGTGTCGATGTCCGCGTGGTCACCGGGCGCGTCGAGGGTCCAGCGATCGACGATGGTGTCGTCCTCCTTTCCGACCCTCGCTCAGTTCCGCTGATTCCACAGAAGCGACTGAAGCGCCTCTCGATGCGCGCCCTTGGCGATGACTTCAGCTCAATCGACATCGCGCGCCGAATGGTGCGGACGATCCATCGGCTCCAACCGCGCTTCCAGCCTGACGTCCTCGAGATGGAGGAATCGTTCGGCGCGGCGCATCGAATCGCCAAGAAAATCGACGCGCCCGTCGTGGTGCGGCTTCACGGCCCGTGGTTCCTGAACGGCGACGCACTCGGTGTCCCCAAGGACAGCACCTACCAACGAAGGATCGAGCTGGAGGGCGTTGCGATCGAACAGGCCAAGGCCATCACATCACCGTCTGAGGACCTGCTGAACAGGGTGCGGAGATTCTACGGATTTGCACTGCCCGACGCGGAGGTCATCCCGAACCCAGCTCCCGAAGTCGACCGAAGCGACCATTGGAAGCTCTCCGAGTGCGATCCGAATCTCATCGTCTACGTGGGTCGCTTCGATCGGCACAAGGGTGGTGACCTCGTCATCGACGCTTTCGCTTCGCTCGCCAGCCAACGAACGGAGCTCCGACTCGCCTTCATCGGCCCCGACCGGGGTCTACAGATTCCGGGTTCAGGAGCCCTCTCGCTCCCGGAGTATGTCTCGATGCGGGTTCCGGACGAGGGGGTGCGGGCCCGGATCGAACACCTCGGGCAGCTTTCGCCGGACGCGGTAACGAGTTGGCGACGCCGCGCCCGCGCTGTCGTGGTGGCGTCGCGCTTCGAGGTGTTCGGCATGGTGCTGGTGGAGGCGCTCGCACTGGGCTGCCCTGTCGTCGGTGCGGACGTGGGAGGGATCTCCGAGATCCTGGAGCACCAAGAGAATGGACTGCTTTTCCAGAGCTCGAACGCGGCGGATTTAGCTGAGAAACTCGAGACATTGCTGGACGACGAGAACCTCTCGGCAAAGCTCGGCGAACGAGGGCGGCTCGACATGGAGCGCCATTTCTCCCGTCGCGTGGTGGCGGAACAGACCAAGGCCCTTTACGAGCGCACCCTAGCGGGCTGACGGGCGTTCGGATCGTCTAGGGAAGGCCGCTGGCTAGCCGAAGGCTCGGCGGCGAGCGGCGGTAATCAGGTCGAGCGCTGCCGGATGCAGATGCCCATTCGTGGCGACCAGCTCGCCCACCCGTGGATCAGTCGCCGAGCCGTCATACCTCGTCAGCGTACCCCCGGACTCGGCGACGACGACCATACCGCCACCGATGTCCCAGGGCTTCAGCGCGCGTTCCCAATAGATGTCATAGGTGCCATCGCCAACCATGGCCAAGTCGAGCGCCGCAGAGCCGCAACGTCGAATGCCCCGGGTTTCACGTGCGAAGGCTCCGATCTCGGCCTCGTTGGTGTCGGAGGTTGCCGCTATGTTCCCGGGAAAGCCGGTGGTGCAGAGCGCCTCGTCGAGGCTCGATCGCGACGACACACGGCAGGGCTCGTCGTTTCGGAAGGCACCGATGCCTCTTGCCGCCTTCCAGGTAATCCCGAGAGCGGGCGCGTGGACGATGCCGACAAGTCCTTCTGCCTCGCGAAAGAGCGCCACCGACACACAGAAATAGGGATGACCGTGTGCGAAATTCACGGTTCCGTCGATCGGATCGACGTACCAGACGAATGCGCCTTCCCCGCTCGCCTCTCCCTCTTCTCCGACGATGCGGTGGCCTGGAAATGCCGTCCCGATGCGGTCCCGGATGAGCTCCTCGCTGGCGAAGTCGAACTCGGTGACGAGGTCGAACTTACCTTTTCGGGAGACACTGCCGCTGGCACGGTGGCCTTCCATGATCAGGCGGCCCGCTTCGACAGCGGCACGCTCCGCGACTTCGAACGCTTGCTCCCAGTCGTCCCTCATCGAGGCGCCCCGCTTTCAGTGCACCCAGCGGAGCGAGTCGTTGAGCCGACCGCCATCGAGTAACCCCTGCACGGTCTTGAGCCTGTAGTATCGCGGACCGAGGAACTCTTCCTCGGTGAGCCCGGCTCGCGTATAGGCATCGTAGAGTTCCTCGATTCCTGCGCGAAGAGTCCATTTCGCTGTGAACCCGGGAAGCTTCGTTTCGATCTTCGTGAAGTCCACACGATAGTCGCGAATATCAGCGGACGCACCCTCCGCAAAGGCCACCTCGCAGTTGGGGACGACCTCGGCCACCATGTTGGCGACGTCTCGAATCCGATAGTTCTCGCCGTTCTTCCCGACGTTGAATGCCTGGTCGTGAATGGCTTCCTGAGGAGCAGAGAGCGCCGCGACGAACGCGCCGATGATGTCCCCGATATGAACCAGGGGACGCCAGGGGGTCCCGTCGCTCTTGAGCAGCACTTTGCCGGTGGTCATCGCGTAGCCAACGAGATTGTTGACCACGATGTCGGCCCGTAGGCGCCGCGACACGCCGTAAGCGGTCGCATTCCGGAAATAGGTCGGAGAGAACCTCTCGTCGGCGAGCCTCGCGAGCTCCTGCTCGACGCGAATCTTGGATTCGCCGTATGGGGTCACCGGATTGAAGGCTGCGTTCTCGTCGAGGAAACCGTCTGAGCCGGCGCCATAGAGGCTGCACGAGGACGAGAACAGGAAGCGCGAAACCTCAGCCTCTTTGGCGGCGCGGGCCAGCGCGATCGACCCCTCGAGGTTGATGTCGTACGTCAGCCCTGGGTTCAGGTCGCCCAGAGGATCGTTGGAGAGCGCTGCGAGGTGCAAGACCGCGTCGAAGCCCTGGAGATGATCTGCCGTAACGTCTCGGAAATCCTTGATCTGGAGGGCCTCCACGTCGTCGGGCGGGGCCGCAAAATCACACTCGTCGTAGAGCCCCGTATCGAGGCCGATCACTTCGTGCCCGGCGGCGCGGAGAGCCGGCACCGCTTCCACCCCGATGTAGCCCAAATGACCCGTCAAAAGTACTTTCATGGTTGCCTTCCGTTTTCGAAGCTAGCGGACCGGTTCAGGCCACGCAAACGAGCCGGATCTCTGTTAGGCAACTCACCGTCGGGGAAGGCCTGCCTTCTTCGAATGGGGCACGTCGGACGTTGGTCGTCCAGGTTGCTGACTGTTAGGCTTTATACGACCTCAAGTTTTCCATCCAGCAAGGACGAACAGATGAAAGCGGTAATCCTGGCGGGCGGCCAAGGGACGCGGATCAGCGAGGAATCCGGCTTGCGTCCCAAGCCCATGATCGAAATCGGCGGCAAGCCGATCCTCTGGCACATCATGAAGCTCTATTCGGCAGCTGGCGTCAACGACTTCGTCGTATGCCTCGGGTACAAGGGCTACATGATCAAGGAGTACTTCGCGAACTACTTTCTTCACACTTCCGATGTGACCATCGACGTCAAAGAGAATCGTATGGAGGTCCACTCGAAGTACGCAGAGCCCTGGAGGGTGACCCTGGTCGATACCGGAGCAGCGACTATGACGGGAGGTCGTATCAAACGGATTGCACCGTACGTGCGAAACGAAGATTTCTGCCTCACATACGGCGACGGGGTCAGCGATCTGAACATCCGCAGACTACTGGAATTTCATAAGAGTCATGGACGGACAGCCACCGTCACCGCGGTCCAGCCACAAGGCCGTTTTGGTTCCGTCCAAGTGGAAGGCGAAGACGGTCGTGTGACGGAGTTCGTCGAGAAGCCCCTCGGAGACGGCCAGTGGATCAACGCTGGATTTTTCGTGGTATCCCCCAAGGTCTTCTCGTACATCGACGCGGATGACACGATTTGGGAGCGAGCCCCGATGGAGCGCTTGACCCGGAACGGAGAGCTCTCAGCCTTCCGGCACGAGGGGTTCTGGCACGCCATGGATACGATGCGCGACAAGGCACATCTCGAGGAACTGTGGGCTTCTGGCAAGGCTCCATGGAAGACCTGGGACTGAGAGAAAGGATTCGGTGAAGCGTGGCACCTACTTGCAGACACTGCGGCAGCCCACTCGAGGTTTCGTTCTGCGACCTCGGGATGTCACCCCTTGCGAACTCATACCTCGCACCTGAGCAGCTCGACCAAATGGAGCCGTTCTATCCACTGCATGCCTATGTCTGTGGAGAGTGCTTTCTGGTTCAATTGCAGGAGTTCGAGACTCCTCAGCAGATCTTCACCGAATACGCGTACTTCTCCTCGTACTCGGATAGCTGGGTTGCACATGCGAAGCGCTACGTGGATCAGATGATCGAACGCTTCGGCTTCGACAGCTCCAGCCAAGTCATTGAGATCGCGAGCAACGACGGCTATCTACTCCAATTCTTCAAAGAGAGGGACGTAAGGGTGCTCGGAATCGAGCCGGCGGCGAACGTCGCCCGCGCGGCCGAGGAGAAGGGGATCGACACGCTCGTACAGTTCTTCAATCCTGAGACTGCCAGCGAACTCGGGGACCGCGGCGTCCAAGCCGATCTTCTGCTCGGCAACAACGTGCTCGCACACGTGCCCGGACTGAATGAATTCGTCCGTGGAATGAAGATCGCCTTGAAACCTAAGGGCATCATTACGATGGAGTTCCCACACCTGCTTCGCCTGATGCAGGAGAACCAGTTCGACACGATCTACCACGAGCACTTCTCATATCTGTCGCTCGGTACCGTAGAGCGCGTGTTCGCGAAGTTCGGCTTGAGGGTGTTCGATGTCGACCAGCTCCCGACCCACGGGGGCTCGCTGCGCATCTACGCCACCCACACCGATAACGATGCTCGGCCGACGACCGAGAACGTCCACGCGCTCAAACGAGAAGAGCTCGAAGCAGACCTCGGCTCTCTCGACGCCTATCGGAAGTTCGCAGATGGTGTCAAAGAGACGAAGCGGAAGCTCCTGAACTTTCTCATCGAGGCACGCGAGCAGGGCAAGAGTGTCGTCGGCTACGGTGCTCCCGCCAAAGGGAACACGCTTCTCAACTACTGCGGCGTTCGCACCGACTTCATCGACTATACGGTCGACCGGAGCCCGCACAAACAGGGCCGTTTTCTGCCCGGGGTGCACCTGCCAATCTACGACCCCGACCGGATTCGTGAAACGAAACCCGACTACGTTTTGATCCTACCCTGGAACATCAAGGACGAGATCGTGAAGCAGATGTCCTACGTGCGCGATTGGGGAGGCCGGTTCGTGGTGCCGATTCCCGAAGCGCGAGTCCTGCCGTGAGCGAGCGGATCCCGATCGGGGGCCCATAGATCAACATAGAAGAAGTCGCGTACGCAGCAGAGTCCGCGGCTGTGGGCTGGTACGAGAAGGCCAAGCTCTACGCGCAGTGCTTCCAAGAGGCCTTCGAGCGATGCCTCGGCGCAAGGGACCCGATGGCGGTGCCTCATTGGACCTCCGCGATCCATGTGCCGTTGGAGGGCCTCGGAATAGGTCCGGGGACGAGGGGATCGTTCCCGAGATCACGTGGATCGCGAGCGCAACGAAGTCGCACACGAGCGGAGCCCACAGGGCTTGAACCTGCCCTCGGCCATGCGGTTCACGAAAGGACAGGTCGATCGGATCTGCGCCGTTCTACGAGATCTTGTCGCGAAGCGTTGAACGGGGCGGGGTGGATGCTTCCACTTCGCGCGCTCGGTGCTCCAGCGCCGCAGCACGTTGCATAGCGTTGGACGCCGGACGCATATCGAGGGTCTCGAGGACTTCGTTCCATCGGTACAACCAGTCGTGACGACGCAACATCTGGGTCATGTTGGCCAATCTTGCTGCGCGCATCCGATCGGGCTCGGCGTCGAGGGACTCGAGTAGCTTGACGATCCCAGCCGAACCGAATGGGAACGGAATCACGGCGTCAGGCCAATCGAAGTCCGAGCGGAACACGTCGCAGTCGGGAGGCTCGCCCACCAAGATTGCGCCCGCCGCAGCGCCCTCGAAGTACCTTGGGCCGAATACCTGCCCACCTTGGGTTTGTTCGGGAACGTTGGCTTTCGACCGATCTGCCATGAAATATCGGGCGCGCTTGATGAGGCTTGCCGTGAGCGACCGGTGTTGCGCGTGATCCTCAACGAAAGTCGTCCAGCGTGCGGAATCGTAGAAATAGTTGAAGCCAGGTGCGCCGTTCGCGCGCTCATAGAGTTCACGGTGAGCGACGGGCGAGCGTCGCCCAAGCGCATAGAAGTCGATCGTGCGAGGCGGAGGGCTCGGATACGGGCAGAACCGGAGGGCGTCGACGCCAAACGACTGGTAGCTGCAAGGGGGCCGTATGAGAGTCGAGAGCGGCCCCACGATGGCTGCATGGCTGACGAACACGTGGTCGAACTGGTCGAGAAGACTCAATGTCTTCGTGTCGCGCAGCCGCTCCATCCAGAACTCGTCGATCCAGCAGACCTTCACGGCACAGCGCTCTCGCCAGCCCTCGACAGCGTCGAGAATGCGAACGTCCTGTGGGTTCATCACCCGAACGAAAAGGAGGTCGTATCGACCGCTCAGTCTCGTCTTCTCTGTCGTCGGACGGCGGTTAACGTCGATACCCCAACGTCGACGAAGCTGCCGAACGGCGAGGGTTTCCCCGGGCAAGAGCCTCGGCTCAGAGAGCTGCGGAGCCACCATTTGGACATCGTCCACCGCGCAGACGACGTCTTCGAATTCGAACATACTGGCCCAGCTCACATGGGGAGTGCGAAACCGATGGCTGACCATCAGGACCCTCGGACGTGCCTCGCTCATCACCACCTCTTTTCAAGGTAGCCGCCGTATTTCGGGGTGCAACAAGAGAAGTCCTGCTGAGCGCTCTTTCATGAAGGCATGAGAAGGGGTCTGCGGAAGCGCTCCGCATCGCGCCGTCGAGCGACTTCGGTGAAGCCCGAGAGGGTTAATCGCAGCGACTCGGGCTGATCGGGCAGGATCAACGCGAGGATCGCGCCAGACCGGAGGTACGCCGCCGGCGCGTGCGACGTCGACGGGCGACCGCGAGGCCGAGGAGGCCTAGGCAAACCATTGGGTCCATCGGAGCCCCTTCGCCGCCTACGCTGCACCCACCCGAGACGCTCTCCGCCCTGATGGGCGGGTCGGTCGGCCCGCCGAGGCCGCCATCGAACATCGGAACGCCCCCGTCGAGGTCGAGGTCCTCGATGCGGCAAAGCTGGGAGCAGCCGTCACCCACCTCGAGGTTGCCGTCGTCGCATTCCTCCTCGTCGTCCAGCATTCCATCCCCACAGAAGGGCGCCGACTCTGACCTGCAATCCGAGGAGCAGCCATCGCCGTCAACCAGGTTGCCGTCGTCACAGCTCTCGGCGCCGGTCACGAAGCCATCTCCGCATTCGGTCACGCGCAAGGAGCAATCGCTGGTGCACGAACCGTTCCCAGGTGGCTCGCACTCTTCCTCGCCGGTGCCGTTTACCTGACCGTCGCCGCAGAACTCCAAGATACAAGTAGCGGAGCAGCCGTCGCCGTCCTGGGTGTTTCCGTCTTCGCACTGCTCAGGAGGTGTCTGGAAGCCGTCACCGCATACGGGAGCTCGGGCCTTGCAATCGTCGCCGCAGAGCGCTGTGCCCGGAGGGTCGCACTGCTCGTCTGCGTCGTTGGCGACCCCATCGCCACAGTACTCGACCAAACAGGCCGCAGAGCAGCCATCGCCGCTGATACGGTTTCCGTCCTCACACTCCTCGGGCGACGTCAGATACCCGTCGCCACAGGTGGATCCTCGGAAGGTGCAGAACTCGGAGCACTCCGAGGTGCCAGGTGGTTCACAGGCCTCGCTCCCAGCATTGTTGACGATGCCGTCGCCACAGTACTCCAGCAGGCAGTTGGATGCGCATCCGTCGCCGTTCGCAGCGTTGGTATCGTCGCACTCCTCGGGCGGAGTCAGCAAGCCGTCCCCACAACTCGGATTGCGCTGGCGGCAGTTGTCTGTGCAGACAGTGGTACCCGGCGGCTCGCACTCCTCAGCGCCGCTGTCGTTGACGACTCCGTCGCCGCAGGTCTCGAACACACAGTCGACCGCGCAACCGTCACCACCGGTTCGGTTTCCATCGTCGCACTGCTCGGGTGGGGTGAGCAGGCCATCGCCGCACTGAGGCGTTCGAATCGCGCACAACGCGGTGCAAAGCGGTGTACCGGGCGGCTCGCAGCCCTCGCTTCCGCGGTTATTGACGATTCCGTCCCCGCAGACCTCGACCCGGCAGCTCGAGCTGCAGCCGTCGCCATCGACGCGGTTGCCATCGTCGCATTGCTCTCTCGAGTCTCGCTCCCCATCGCCGCACGCAGGTGGAATTTCGACGGCACAGCTTGCCGAGCACCCGTCTCCACCGGAGCGATTTCCATCATCACAGGCTTCGGGTGGCGTGAGGAAACCATCCCCGCATACAGGCGTCCGGAAGGTACAGTCTTCCTCGCAACTGCTCGTGCCGGGTGGCTCGCAGTCTTCCGTCCCCGCACCGTTCACCACCCCGTCACCGCAGAGCTCGAAGACGCAGGAAGACGTGCAGCCGTCGCCGTTCGCTGTGTTCCCGTCGTCGCACTGCTCCGGCGCTGTCTTAAATCCGTCTCCACAAAGCGGCGCGCGGTCCTTGCAGCCGGAAGTGCAGGTCGCGGTGCCGGGCGGATCGCAGTCTTCGGCACCTGCATCGTTGACGACGCCGTCGCCGCAAAACTCCGCTGTGCAGCTCGAGCTGCAACCGTCGCCGTTCGCGGTGTTTCCGTCATCGCACTGCTCGGGAGAGGTCCGGAAGCCATCACCACATGCCGGAGCTCTGAATTGGCAGTTCGCCGTACAGGTGGTCGTGCCCGGGGGCTCGCAGTCTTCGGCGCCTCCGTCGTTGACCACTCCGTCACCACAAGACTCTGCGATGCAGGCGGACGTGCAACCGTCGCCGGTCCTGGTGTTTCCGTCATCGCAGGCTTCGGGTGGGGTCAGGAAGCCATCGCCGCACACCGCTGGGCGAAACCTGCAGTCAGCACCGCACGCCGCCGTGCCTGGGGGCTCGCACTGCTCTCGCCCGGCGTTGTTGACCACGCCATCTCCGCAAAGCTCCGCGACGCAGGTCGAGGTGCAGCCGTCGCCGTTGGCCGCGTTCCCGTCCTCACACTGCTCGGGAGGCGTCTGAAATCCATCGCCGCACGTGGCCGTTCGCTCGCGGCAGTCGCTCGTGCACAGCGGGGTATTGGGGGGTTCACAGCTCTCCGAGCCACCACCGTTCACCACACCGTCGCCGCACACCTCCTCGGTGCAACTCGAGGTACAGCCGTCACCGCTCGTGAGGTTTCCATCGTCACACTGCTCCGGGGGCGTGACGAAGTCATCCCCGCATGTCGGCAAACGAACGCTGCAGCCATTGGTGCATGTAGCCGTCCCCGGCGGCTCGCAGGTTTCGGAGCCTCCGTCGTTGACCAGGCCATCACCGCAGAACTCGATGACGCATGCGGAGGTGCAACCATCGCCGTTTACCGAGTTTCCGTCATCGCACTGCTCGCCGCTGGCAACGTCTCCATCTCCGCAGACTGCCGAAGCGATCGTCCAGACGAAGCTGACCACGGATACCGAGGGTCCGTCCGACGCACTCGCCGTGACCACTGCGGCACCGGCTTCCGACGGACGTCCCGAGATGACGCCGCTATCGTGGTCCACAGTCAACCCGGCCGGTAAACCCTCCGCGTCGAAGTAGAGCACGCCCCCGTCGGGATCGGTCGCGGCGAGCGCCAGTGATACGTTTTCGCCCGGCGCACCACTCTGCGAGCCTGGATTGCTGAGCACGGGCGACCTGTTGGGGTCTGCGGCGGGAAGGCGCTCGATCCAGGCGCCGAGCAGGTCGACCGCCGGCTGCTCAGGCAACGACTTGGCTAAGGGAGGCATCGCAATGGCGCCCACGGCCGCACTTCGCTGCCAGAGCGCGGACAGAACTGGATCGCCCGGATAGAGGACGACCGTGCCCGGCCTACCGAGATCCTCGCGGACCGGTGTCCAAAGGAAGTCTTGCTGGTCGAAGGGCGTGGTGAAGCGGGCGTCGAAGCCCGCATCGACTCCATCCGGCCGATGGCAGTAGCCGCAGTTCGAGTCGAGCCAGGACCTCGCCCTGTCTTGAAGGGGCGCCGAAACATCGGCGTAGGCAGGTGCCCTCGGCAGTGAAGACGTCGACGATGCCGAAACGCTTTGAGAGAGCATCCCGAGGTCGCTCCAGGTGACGAGTTGGTTATCGGTGCGACCGGAGCTCGGATAGCTGAAGTCACCATTGAGATGGTGCGTCTTCACGCCGAGCGCTCCTCCCGAGCTGTCCCGATGGCAGCTCAGGCAGTCGAGGCGGGATGGGAAGTACCAGGTCTGCGTCCGAGAGCCTCCGCCCTGCAGGTCGATGGAGAAGTTGGCTGTCGCGCTCGTGGTGAGAAGGTCGGCCTCTTGCTGATTGGAGCGCCAACGGTACGTGAGGCCATACCACTCGCCGTCGTCGCCAAGCACCATGAAACGGGTCTCTAGCCGGGTGGTGACGCTCGGGTTCGACTCGTCGCGGGGAAGCTCGAAGTGCTTCATCAGAACGGTGCCCGTCGGAAACGTCCAGTCACCGGTCGTCGAGAAGCCAACTCGCTCGGAGGCGCTGTTGCGATTCCCGTCGTTGGGCAGCGCGATGTAACGGAACTTGCGCGCACCGTCCGACCAGAACGGCTGGTTCAAGCCATAGGGCACCCAGTACGAGCTCGGGGTGGCAG
The DNA here is from genome assembly GCA_965365555.1 of uncultured Myxococcales bacterium. Classification (GTDB taxonomy): domain Bacteria; phylum Myxococcota_A; class Polyangia; order Polyangiales; family Houyiibacteriaceae; genus SG8-38. Next base: position 32,546 of record CBDUCC010000003.1, read on the forward strand.
CGTTCATGCTGGAGAACGCACCCGTTTGTGAGAGCAGTGATGGTGCATCGGCCTGTGGTTCG
>CBDUCC010000004.1:0-32352 GCA_965365555.1 uncultured Myxococcales bacterium
TTCGGCCGAGCCTTCAGCGCGGGGATCAACCTCTGGAGGCTGCACGGTCACCCGTATCGGTACCTGCACAGCGATGGCGTACGCTGGTTTCCGTTTCACCCGCGCCCCGACAGCGCGGTGACGACCGGGCCGCTCGACCTCTCCTTCGACCTGCATCCCGGTGCTCCGATCTGGCCGGAGCTCCCGAAGCTCAATCGCATGGCAGCCCGCCTCTCGTACGCGATGAGCCGTGGCTCCGCGGCGCCACAGCTGGCCTGGCTCTACCCGGACTGGAAGGTCGAGAACTTTCCCAACTTCGGCGTGGACCCGGGAGCGTTCGAGTCGGAGGCAAGCCGATCGCTCAGGCGTGCGGGCTACTCGTATACGAGGGTGAGCCGAAACCAACTCGCACAGAGCTCTGCGCGCGAGGGCACCCTCGAGGTCGGGGAAGCCTCGTTCGATGCGCTCCTCATCACCGACATCGGGCCCGTGGATCCCGGGGTCCTCGCCGCGATCGAAGCGGCTGCGAACGCCGGGGTTGCAGTCGTCTGGCTCGGGGAGTTTCCAAGTCGGGCCGACGGGCTGGTGGATGCTGAGGGTCGGGACGGACTGGTCGACGCACTCGTCGAGCGCTTGCACAAGAGCGTTCTTCGGACGCCCGGCGCTTCAGAGATTCCGTCGACACTGTCGACAGCCGGCATCGTTCCCCCGCTCGGACCGATCGACGATGAGCCGCTTGGGCTGTCGATCACGCCACGGAAAACTCGAGACGGCTATCTTTTCTATCTCTTCAACGAAAGCTTCGAACAGACCGTCGGCCGTCTGGGCACGATCCCCGCGACGGCGCGCGTCACCTTGCTCGACCCAGACAGTGGCGAACCTCTGCCAGCCCAACTGGACGCCGATGGTGTGTTGACCTTGACCTTGGGTCCGGCGCGAGGCGCGGTGCTCTTCATCGAAGCGAGCGCCCTTCCCTGACGCGGCGGGCTCCGGGCCCGCCGGCTCGGTGCCTGGCCTCTACAGGGATGGGTCGCGGACGGGGGCGAAGGTGACTTCGTACTCGCCCGCGCAGCGGCCTTCAACCGCAAGCGTTCCCGTCATCTGCATGTCCTCGGGCGAGACGGTGAGGACGTTCCCCTGGGCTTGGATCCCGACCTCTTCCGCGGAGTCGTCTTCGTAGCACGAGCCGTCTTCGTCGCGGACCGGGAGCCACCAACCTCCGCGTAGAGACAACTGATCTCCGCAGAGCCGACCTTCCAACCGGTACTCTTCATCGACGACGAGCGTGAGGTCGTTCCCGTCCTGCGTGAAGGCCCAGTTGAGCGCACAGGACTCGAACTCGTCTCCCGGCGAGGCGTCCAAGCAGCCTTCCGTTCGGATGGTGACCTTGCCCTGATCGAACCAGAGCGTGTCGTTGAGATCGACGACAGGAGCCTCATTGCAGTCGGGCAAGGTCCCCGTGCCGGGGATGAAGTAAAGCTCTTCGGTGCAACCGACCAAAGCGCAGAGGAACGACAGGGAAACGAACCAGCGCATGCGTCGATCCCTACCACGTTTGCACTCGATGGGAACGCGCATGTTTTGCGTACTCTGGCTTGGGCGGCGAAGAGCGTTCACCGGTCGATCTTCAGCGAGTCGAGCGCGGGAGAGAGTCGCTCGAGGCCATCGATCAGTGCTTCGATGACGTCGGCTCCAAGCTCTGCAGTCAACTCGCCCCTGAGCGAGTCGAACACCGCGAGGCCTTCGATGACGGCGTCCCGTCCACGTTTCGTGAGGATGACGATCTTGGCCCGTTGATCACTTGGATCCGGCACACGCTGGACGTAGCCGCTCGCCTCCATGTCGGTGACGAGTTGTCCGACTGCCTGCTTGCTGATCTCGGCGCGACGCGCGAGCTCGGTGATCCGCGTTCCGTCGAGATCGAGGTGCGGCATGAGTTGAAGGTGCGCCCGGCGAATGCTCGGATGCCCCGCGGACCATCGCTCGAACGCGAGCGCGTCGAATAGACGAGCCGACCGCAAGAGCAGGTTGCCGAGGTTGCGCTGCTTGGCCGCATCGATGGTATCGGAACCCATGGTAGTAAAGTTACTTGACGATATGGTAAGGCAGCTTTACTAATTGGTCAAGCACCTCGTTGAAAGGATGGAAATGCCAATGAAACCCCTGCCGAATCCTTCTCTCTATCCCTTCCGCTCGCGCTGGTTCGAGACCGGACAAGGACGGATGCACTACATCGACGAGGGCGCGGGCCCGCCGATCGTGTTCGTCCACGGCATGCCGACCTGGTCCTTCCTCTGGAGGGACCTGGTGCGTCAGCTTCGCACGAGCTACCGGGCGGTCGCGGTGGATCACCTAGGCTTCGGACTTTCGGACAAGCCATCCGACGCGGACTTTCACCCCCGCGCGCACTCGGAGCGTCTGACCGCGCTTCTCTGCTCACTCGGTCTCGAGGACGTGACTCTCGTGGTGCACGACTTCGGCGGTCCGATCGGCTTGGGGCATGCCTTGCAGCGGCCTTCGACGATCCGCCGGCTCGTCCTGCTCAACACCTGGATGTGGTCCCTCTCCGCGGACGAGCGCGCGCTCGGCGTCGATCGGATCGTTCGAGGCGCCATGGGTCATGCACTCTATCGTTGGTTGAACGGTTCGACGCGTTGGCTCCTGCCCAATGTGCTCGGCCCAAATCATCGCTTGGACGAGGAGGTGCATCGGCACTACGTCGACGTGACTGCACGAGGCTCCGAGCGAGTCGCTCAGCTTGCGATGGCGCGAAGCCTGGTAGGCGCATCCGATTGGTACGGATCGCTCTGGAATCAACGGCACACACTCACAGAGATCCCCGCGAGCTTCGTTTGGGGGATGAAAGACCCGGCGTTCGGTGAGGCTGAGCTGAATCGCTGGCTCGACCTATTCCCTGGTGCCGAGGTCCTGCGCCTTGAAGACGTGGGACATTTTCCCCAGGAGGAGTCGCCGGCACAGGTGCTCGCGACCTTTCGGACGTTGCTGGCGACGAAGATCCCGGAGGGGCCCGATCGCCGGTCAGAGGTTCATGCCTGAGCTTGTCGGCTGCGACTGGCAAACACTGAGGCGGCCGGTTTCTCGGCGACGATGCGCCAGTTCAAGTCTGCGATCTTGGCCTTTTCGGCATCGGTCCATGCCTGGCCGCCGCTCTGCAGAAGCTCGAGCGATTCCTCGACCCAAGGGGGCAACACCCGAATCGCTTCGAGAGCCCGGATGAGCTTGCGGCCACCCAGGATCAAGTCTCTCTTCTGCTCACAAATCGGCCAGGCAGGCCTTTTCGACGGCGCCGAGACGAGGATCTCGAAGCCAGCCTTCTCGAGGGCCGCACAGACATCCGCAGGGTACATGGACTGGGTGGCGGCGAGCGTCGGCAGATAGGCCTTGTGCAGGCGCAGGTGTTCCTCGTTGTCCCAATCGAAATGCGGTGTCAGCAGGTACTCGGAGCACGCGTAGCGCGCACCCGGCTTCAATACGCGGTACATCTCGGCCGCGTGCGCATCGAGCTCTTCCTTCTTGAAGAATGGCCAGACCGCTTGAAACGAAAAACAGCCGTCGAAGGTCTCCGAGTCGTATTCGAGCGGCTTGTGATGATCCCCAACCTTGAAGTGAAGTCGGTCGCTCATTCCGCACTCGGTGGCCCAGTCGATGGCGTTCTCGATCTGGTTGGGATCGATGTTGTATCCGGACACACTCCCACCGGTCAGCGTGGCGAAATAGTGGGAGATGCGCCCTCTCCCGCAGCCCATGTCCAAGAGATGCGATCGGACCGGGTTCTCGAGGGCGAGCTCCTGCAGGACGGCCTGCTCGCAGAGGAGCTGGTTACCATACAGTCCCAGCGACTCGTCGAGCTGAGGTGGAATGTAGAGCTTTTCCAGATCGAAGACGGAAAGCATGTTGTTCAGGACCTTGTAATAGTCCGCAACGGCTTTGGTCTCCTCCGCGGTCTCGGTCGGCTCGCCGTCCTGCATCCGTTGGAAGAAGCGATACGCATCGACACACGCCTGCTTGTCCTCCTCCGGCAGCTCGGCGAGTCGCTTGAGCCCGCCTAGGGCGGTTCGAATCCGGTACCAGTTCATGACATCGGCCTCATGGAAGTTCAGCACAGCCGAGGCGGCGGTGCGAGGCCCGGAGCAAAGAAAGCTGACTCGTCGAGCGGGACCTCGCCCTCTTCGCACCGATGACTTCTTCCGTGGGACGATTAACCTGGCAAAAGGCGGGCGCCCGGCCGTATGCTCCTGCCCGGTAACGGGCATCGAGGCGGCCGATGAAGCGAGGTGAGATCTGGTGGGCAAGTCTGAGCATTGCGGTGCTCATGTGCTTGGGGTGTAGCAAGTATACCGTCGAGAAGGGTGCGGTGTTTGGAGGGGTCGAGGAAACGGGCTGCTACGAATACTCAACCAAGGATGGCTCCTTCGAGTACACGACTCAGCAGGCCAAGGTCGAGACGAAGTGGTACGAGGAGTGGACTTCCAAGCACGGCGAGACTCTGCCCGAACCACTGCCGGCACCGGTCCACTGGCAGCATCCGATGCTCTCGAGCCGCTACGTGTCGACGATGCACGAGAACAGCCTCGCCACCGACGTGACTGTCGAGCCTGGACCGATTCCGAACGAAGCGAAGGTGGAGTATTTTCACGTTCTGGAGAAGGGGGCAAGGCTCTCCGGGATGGCGCCCTTCTTCACTTTCCTCGACGACAACACGGTCGTTACGATTTCGTTTGGCCGTGACTCAGCGATGCTCGTCATCGTCGACATCACGGACGAGACACGGGTGCTCGACTACGTCGCCCTGCCGGGGCGAGGGAGTAAGGCACTCGAGCTTGCGAAGAAGTCCGCGCGCATGGCCATGTTTCGGGACACCTCGGGCGGGGCATACTCATACCTCGACGCCAAGGGGCGGATGTTCGTTCCGGGCGCCGACAACACGATCATCATGATCCCGATTCGCGATCGTCGAGTCGTGCGCGATGAAATGATCCTGTTGGATCTCACGCGTGAAATCGAGGCTGGCAGTTGGGTCGATGACGCCATGAAGCAACCGGACAACCACCTCACAGCCATCATGCCAGACGCCCGGGGCAACATCTGGTTCACTTCGAAGTTCGGGGTGGTGGGTATGCTTCGCCTCGAAGGGCTCGGAAAGTGCCCCTCGGTCTACACCACCCCGATCATACGCTTTGCCTTCAGAGAGAAGCTTCGACACTTCTACCCGAATGGCGCGCCGCCTGGGGGTGAGGAATGGATCACCAAGGTCGAAAAGTACGACGCAGAAGGGACTCTCACCGAGCACCTCGCCGACCTACGACGCGAGGGGAAGGAGATTTTCGGCGACGTCCACATCGAAAACGAGCCCTTCGAGCAGATTCAGAACTCGTTTACCGTCGGACCCGACGGCGTGTACATCGTCACAAACGTCGGACTCTACAAGCTTCGCTTCAGCGAGCAGACTCGCCATATCGAGCTCGACCCAGCCTGGAAACCGACGTACGCGGCAGGCCAGCTCTTCTATGACAACGACCGCGAGATCAAGCCCGGTCACCTCAACAACGGCAGTGGGACGACGCCGACGTTGGTCCAGGACCGGTTCGTGGCGATCGTCGACAACGCGCCCGGCCATGTGAACTTGAATGTCTTTCGGCAGAAGGATGGAACGCTGGTGAGCAAGCTTCCGCTCTTCGAGGAGGGCGCCGGAGCGGTCGAAAATTCGGTCGTCGCATACGAAGACCACCTCATCGTCGGGAACACTCATGGATACGTCGACCCGTTCGTGGAGAACGACACCCAAGGCGGCATCATGCGCTTCGATTACGACGCCGCAAAGGATCAGTACCTGCAACTCGAGGGATGGCCGGCCATTGGGCACTTCGATGGCAAGACGGCGACGCCGAAACTCTCGACGGCGAACGGACTGTTTTACGTCTACCACCGTGACCTATCCGAAGAAGGGCACAATGATTGGCAACTGACGGCGGTCGACTTTCGAACCGGATGGCGGGTCTTCAGCATCAAGGGCTTCTTCGAAGGGGACGACTTCGATGACAACGTCTCGCGGATCGTGCGGAAGAAGACGCTCGGTAAAGACGACTACGGCCGAAAGGTGTTCAACAACATCTGGGCGACCTTCTCGTTCGGCCCCCAGAACAGCATCTTCATAGGCACCTACCGCGGATACGTGAGATTCTCGTCAGCGCCGAGCTTGGCTGGCTCGGCTGCCAAGTAGAACTGAACACCTTCGCTCGCTGGTCATCGAAGCGTTCTCGGCATCTGCCGCCGTTAATCCAAACGACTGCGGCCGGCGTAGGCCCTGATGAAAGGCGGATCGACCCCGCCGAACGACACCCGATCATCAGGAGAGTCAACATGCAGAACAAAGCGCTTCAAACACTCGGTTTCATCTTGGTCTCTTCCCTAGCAATCGCCTGCGGCGACGGAGGTGCGAAATTCGTCGATGACGATCTCGGCTTCGAGGACGCGACCGATGCTCAAGGGAATGGCAAGAACGAGAACGAGGAGCTGGCCCAGGACCGGCAAGAGGATGCAGTCGAAGAGGAGAACGGCGACGTTCAAGAGGTCGAGGAGTCGGAGCTCGAGGAGCCGGAGCTCGAGGAGCCGGAGCTCGAGGAGCCGTTCTGCGGTGATGGCTTCATCGACGCGGATGAAGGGTGCGATGACGGTAACGATACAGACGGCGACGGATGCTCGAGCAGTTGCGAGATCGAGCCCTACGAGGCTGAGGGCGAAGGTAGCATCTCGATCGGTCTGATTCTCGACGACCTGGGCTCGAATGACGCGCCGCTCGAGACAGGCTGCGCCGGCACCGTTGCACTGCTGCTCCAAGACGGCCTGCTCAGGGGCGACGGACGTTGCTTTCTTCCCGCGAACTTCCTCGACTACCTGATCGATGCAGACATCGACGAAGCTGGACGAGTCCAGGGCACGATCACGATCACCCTCAACGGGCGCTTGAACGCGCTGCCGCTCGGCGGAACGCTCGAGGACGAAGTCCTTACGCTCGACTTCAGCGGCGTGACGCTCGTCGGTGGACGCGTGAGAGGCATCTGGAACGGTGAGATCGACGCAAGCTTCGAGTAACGCTCGGTTTCACGCACAATGACGGGGCGTCCTCCACCAGGGCGCCCCGTTGTTCGTAGAGCCCGCGCCCCTCGACGTGCTAGTTTCCCTTCGCGGTGAGCACGGGCGTTGGACAGACAACGGACAGCAGGGAGTTTCTGCAGCAGCGGGTTGCATCCTTCGGACTGGCCGTCGCCGTACTCTTGCTGCTCTCGCTGGCCGCTCGACTGCTCCTTGGCGTCCTCTTCGACTACATGACCGACGAGGTCATGCATCCGTCCTTTTGGGCGCATGCCGTCTCCTGGATCCCCGTCTTCTTGGTCTGGCTCGTCTGCCGGTCGCACCCCCTGCAAACTCGCTCGATTCAGATCATCGAAGGCCTAGGACTGGTGCTCACGAGCATCTGTCTCGTGGTCATGGGCGGCCACCTTCCGGCTGCCGCAGGTGCGGCCACGACGACCGCCTACGCGCTTTCGTTCGTGTTGATCGCACGGGTGGTCTTCGTTCCGAGCACCGCCAGGCACACGGCCTGGCTCGGCCTCGCCGTAGGGATCCCACTGGTGGTGGCCGTGTACTTGAACTTCCTACGCGTCGATCTCGACGTCTGGAACGCTCACGGCTTTTTTCGAACGATCTCCGAGGAGCGCGTCTTGGCGAGGAGCCAAGCGATCCAGATCGGAGCCGCCTGGGCGCTCACGACGCTCCTCGCCGCGTGGGCGACCCGCGTCATCTACGGGCTTCGACGAGAGGTCCGGGATGCGAGGAAACTCGGACAGTACCTCGTCGAGGAGAAGCTCGGCGAAGGTGGAATGGGGACCGTTTATCGAGCGCATCATGGCATGCTCAAACGCCCGACCGCGATCAAGCTACTGAGCGCAGATCGCAACACACCGGAAGATCTCGACCGGTTTCGGCGCGAGGTTCAGATGACCGCCAAGCTGAGACACCCGAATACCGTCACGATCTACGACTACGGGAGGACGGGCGACGGCACGCTCTACTATGCGATGGAGCTTCTCGACGGGGTGACACTCTTCGAGATCGTCGAAGCCGGCGGCTACCTGGCCCAGTCACGCGTGGCCCACATCCTCTCGCAGTGCGCGATGGCGCTGGCAGAAGCGCACGGCATGGGGCTCGTGCACCGGGACATCAAGCCAAACAACATCATGATGACCGAGCAGGGTGGAGTTCACGATGTCACCAAGGTGCTGGATTTCGGACTGGTGAAGAATATCGGCCCGAGTACGGACGTGACGAATACGGTGTCGGAGGCCATCATCGGGACGCCACGCTTCATGAGTCCCGAGCAGATTCTGGATCCTCCCTCGATCGATGCCCGGTCTGATTTGTACGCGCTCGGTGCCGTGGGCTACTACCTGCTCACTGCCGACTACGTCTTCGAAGGCACCAATCCGATCGAGATCTGCGCCCAGCACCTCAGCGCCCCACCCGAGTTGCCGTCCCATCGGGTAGAACGCGAGATCGATCCAGAGCTCGAGCTCCTCATCATGCAGTGCTTGGAGAAGAAGCGGGATGACCGACCCAGTTCCGCGCTCGAGATCGCGCAGAGGCTCGAAACACTGAAGATCGAACCCTGGACGCAGCAAGAGGCGGCCGAGTGGTGGACTACGGTCGGGCGCGAGCTCGTCGCGACACGCGACCAGCGCCTTTCGATCGGAACTCTCGCGACCATCCAGGCGGGTAACCTCGAGCCTGAACCATGACCACCATCCCTCAGGCCAACGATCCTGCAAAGATCGTCGCTGCGATGGCGGCGGGCGATTCCGGTCGGGCGTTGACCGCCTTCTACGAGCTCTATGCGAGCACGGTGCTCGCCCTCTTGACGAAGATGCTCGGCTCCCGGGCGGAGGCGGAGGAGCTGCTCCAGGAGGTATTCGTCGAGCTCTGGCGTCGTGCGCCTCAGTACGATCCTGCCCGAGGAAACGTCGTGGCCTGGGTGATCACCGTGGCCCGGTGTCGCGCGCTCGATGCCTTGCGCGCGCGGTCCCGACGCTCCGGTAACCGGCAATCGGAGTACAGCGAAGGGGATGCCCTCGTAACCGAGAGCGGCCGGCCGGATGTGATGGCGTCCTCGACCCGATGGCACCAAGCGCTTCGCAAGTCGTTTCAACGACTCAAGCCCGAAGAGCGCGCCGTGCTGGAGCTGGCATACTTCCAAGGGATGTCTCACGGTCAGATCGCCGAGTGCCTCGGCCTGCCGGTCGGCACGGTCAAGTCCCGCATCCTCGCCGGCATGCGTTCTTTGCGCACGCTGCTCCCGGTCATTCACGCGGCGATGAGGTCATGAGCGAGAACAAGGAACGAGCGGAGCTGCTGGCAGCTCTTCATGCGGCCGGCGCGGCGTCGGAAGAGGACGAGCGGGAGCTCGACGCGCTGCTTCAATCGAATCCCGAGCTCGAAGCCATGGTGAAGGATTTCAGCGATTCGATCGCCGCCCTGGCTTCGAGCGTCGAACCCCTCGAGGCGCCGCCCCGTACGCTCGGCAAGATTCAGAAAGAGATCGCAAAGGACAAGGGCGGGCTTGTGAGCCGTCTAAGGGCGTTCTTCTCGCGGGATTGAGCTCCGGACAATCCCGTACGCCCTGGTGCGATGCGCCAAAGTCGGCGCCGCCCGACCGGAGTCTCCCCTCAACGAAAAAAAGTCGAATTCGGTTAATCCATTCGCTGCCTGCCGACGTAACCCCGATACAGCCCGCAGATGGGCCCACGAGGAGGGAATGAGATGACTCAGAACGATCAGATTCAGGCAATCATCAACGAAGCCAAGCACCGCCGGGCCGAAGTGGTCGCATCCGCTTTTCGGAGCCAGTGGCTCCCGGTCGCACTCGTCACGGTGCTGTCTTTGATGGCGGTCCATTTCGGGGGGAGCACCGGTGACCCCGCTTCGAAGAGCGTCGAGCTCGCAACGGTGAGTGCGACCCCCTGGTCGGCTGCACGTTGATCGACTTGATGCCCCCGACGAGGAGCAAGAGAACCGACCGAGGTTGAGCAGAAAATCGGAATGTCACGCAACCGTGTGGCTCATCGACCGATAAGGGCTCCTGCCCGGAGGCTGCCTGTGCTCGACGTATCACGAACGGGGTGGCCACGCGGCCACCCCGCGGGGTTCGCTTTGGCATGGTCGGACGCCTTCGCCCCAGACCCGCCTGACGAGAATGTCGGCCTCCCTACAAGGGTCATCGTCCACGGACTCCTCCTCGCGCCACGGAGCGAGCGGGCCGCAGCTCAACTCGGCAAGCCACCCGGTCTGAGTGCGAACCGCGTCCGCGCATTCTTCCGAGGTGTAGCCCGCATGGGATGGCTCCCGACTGCAGTCGCCGATGCTCTTCGTGACATCAACGGACTCGCACTCGGATGCGACGATGCACCAGGGCTCACAGGTAGGATCGTAGCGGACCTCGCACCCAGCGCTGCACGCCGCGAGGGTATCAGAGGCGACGGCGGCAACGAGTGCACCAAGAGCTACTCCAAGGACGCGTTCGAGTTCTGCGAGGACGAGCACGAGGACTCGGGCAGATGTAGGTCGAGCGTACGGCCCGATGGCACCGAATGCGTTCCACCGGGCAAGGGTGCAGGTTCGTGCCGGGACGGTCTGTGCGTCCCATTGGACGGCGGGATCCCCGGCATTGGAGGACAGGCTCCTCCCTGAAGACATCCGACCGAGCTCAAGCAAGAAGCCAGCCTACAAGCGCGCGGCACTCCCGCAGACCGATACGCTTGCCCGCAAAATCGGCCTGACCACGCCTTGCCAGCGGCTCTGAGCCGCCTGAGCTACGAAAGCGACATGCCGTCCCGGCCGAGCTTGACCGTCATCCGCCGCGCGCCCCAGCTGCCGGCCCGTTCTTCGAACACCCCCGGGCACGGTGTGTCGCAATTCGGGCAAGCCCCGCGGTGCAGATGCCACCCCGTCAGCTCGTACCAGTTGCGTTCGATCAGCTTCTTCCCGCATGAGGCGCAGAACGTGGTGTCGCCGTCGCGGTCGTGGACGTTTCCGAGGTAGACGTGGTGCAGCCCCGCGCTCTTGGCGATGTCGCGCGCGTGCCGGAGCGTCGCTCGGGACGTCGGCGGCACGTCTCTCATCCGGTAGCTCGGGTGAAAGGCAGAGAAATGGAGCGGAACGTCTGGGCCGAGCTCACCGACGATCCAGTCGCACATCTTTCGAATCATTCCGTCGGCGTCGTTGTGATTCGGAACGACGAGGTTCGTGATCTCGAACCAGACGTCGGTCTCGTGGCGAAGGTACCGCAGCGTGTCGAGCACCGGCTCCAGATGCGCGCTGGCGATTTGACGGTAGAAACTCTCATCGAACGCTTTGAGGTCCACGTTCGCGGCATCGATGAATGAGAAGAGCTCCGCACGTGGCTTGGGATTGATGTATCCGGCGGTAACGGCGACGGTGCGCAGGTTTCGATCCCTGCACACGGCCGCCACGTCGCGCGCGTACTCGAGAAAGATCACCGGGTCGTTGTAGGTGAACGCGACGCTTCGGCAGCCGAGCCGCTCTGCAGCGTCTGCAATGGCGTCGGGCGTGGCGTGGTCGGCGAGCGTGTCGACCTCGCGTGATTTCGAGATGTCGGAGTTCTGGCAGTATTTACACGTGAGGTTACAGCCCGCCGTACCAAACGAGAGGACCGGAGTTCCCGGAAGGAAATGGTGGAGAGGCTTCTTCTCGATCGGGTCCACGCAGAAGCCGCTCGAGCGGCCGTAGCTCGTCAGCACGATCTCACCACCCTGACAGGCGCGGATGAAGCACAGGCCGCGCTGCCCCTCCCGCAACCGACATTCGCGCGGGCAGAGATCACATTGAACCTGCCCGTTCGGGAGGCGGGTCCAATACGAGGTCTTCATGGTGGTGGAGACGCTCGGCTCCATGGCTTCAAAGTGCGCCTGCTTCGACGCGGCGGCAACTGTCGTTGACAACGTTCGTAGGGTGCGCACAGTCGATCTGTGGCTGACGTTCGCTCTCCTGCAGTGGCCGGCTCGTTTTATCCCCGCGACGCGAAATCTTTGCGCCGAGCGGTCCGCGACTACCTCGAGACGGAGCGCGGGGCTTTGCGCGCCGAAACATCATGGCCGAAGGCACTGATCGTTCCACACGCGGGGTACGTCTACTCCGGTCCGATCGCGGCACGGGCCTACCTCGCGCTCGAGCCCGGTGCCGAGGCGATTCGCCGGGTGGTGCTCGTAGGCCCGAGTCACCGCGTTGCGTTCGAGGGCCTGGCGGTGCCCACCTGCCGCGCATTCGACACCGGGCTCGGTTCCGTGCCGATCGATGAATCCGCGCGCGAGCAGGTGCTGTCCTTGCCTTTCGTCCGCTCGCGCGACGACGCGCACCGCGATGAGCACTCGCTCGAAGTTCAGCTACCGTTTCTCCAGGAGGTTCTCGGGCGATTCGTCGCTCTGCCGATCGTCGTCGGTCGCGCCACGGGGGAGCAGGTCGCCGAGGCCCTCGAGCTCGTCTGGGGTGGTGAGGAGACCGTCGTCGTGATCAGCTCCGACCTGAGCCACTACCTCGGCTACGAGGCCGCGAAGCGAAGGGACGCCGCCACTGCGGACGCGATCGAGCGGCTCGAGCCGGAGCACATCGGGTACGAAGACGCGTGCGGCTGCATCGGGGTCCGAGGCATCCTCCGCGCTGCCACCACGCACGGGCTCGCCGTCGACCGGCTCGATCTTCGGAGCTCCGGCGATACCGCCGGCGGCCGGCGCGAGGTGGTTGGCTACGGCGCGTGGGCGTTGACCGCGCGCAGAGACGACTCGAAGTAGCTCGCACTCGTTTGCAGGCCTCGAACGGTGGATGAAGAGAGTCGCCCTCCGACGCGCCACCACTTTGACATCGTCCCATCGAATTGGTTTGCTGTAAGGGTGGGGGTAGTTGACGATTCGATACGGCCAATGAGACCCAGTGGGTTTCTTGTGACGGGCGTGGCGCTGCTGTTGCTCGTGCTCGGGTCCGCGACGCGGGCGAGCCCGGCGCACGCTGGAAGTCCGAGGCCCGAGGCATGGATCCTGGTCGACACCGAGAGCCATACGCTGTCGGTGCTGCGCGGCAGCCGGCTCATGGCTCGGTTCGACAACATCGCCCTCGGGCGGGGTGGGCCATCGGAGGTGCGGACGCGTGGGGACGGCACCACGCCCCTCGGAAACTTCCGGATCGATCGAATCCATCCAAGCTCGCGCTTTCGTCTGTTCTTCCGGATCGACTTTCCGCGCCCGGAGCATGCACGGCGTGCACTCGAAGGCGGACGTATCGACGCCGAGGACTACCAGCGAATCATCGCTGCCTTCCGCGCCAACGAATCGCCGCCGCAGGATACGCCGCTCGGTGGGTACCTCGGTATTCACGGCCTAGGCCCCGGGGACTCCGGAGTTCACGAAGCGCTCAATTGGACGCAGGGATGCATCGCCCTCACCAACCAACAAATCAGCCGGCTCTCGCGCTGGATTCGTGTGGGTATGCGCGTCGAGGTGCGCTGAACCGTCACTGTCGCCTCCCAGCAATCCATGTATACTGCGACATCCTGGATTCGATTTCGTACATGGATCCCAACAAGGAGGTATTGAGCGATGAAAAGCAAGTCATGGATGGCGCTCGTGGTTGCGGGTCTTCTGGCTTCGGTGATGGCGTCGACCGGATGTGCCAAGAAAGACGTCGACCAGCTTCGTACCGAGCTCGAGGAAGTGAAGGCGATGGCGAACGAGGCCAAGACCTCTGGCGACGAAGCCGTGCAAGAGGCTCAGGCGGCCCGCAGCACGGCGGACGACGCGAAAGCCACCGCCGATGACGCCAAGGCCACGGCCGATGAAGCCAAGACCATGGCGCAGGACAACAGCGACAGAATCGACCGGATGTTCAAGAAGGCGATGTCGAAGTAAGCTCGCGCGAAGCGGGATTCCCTTCGCGGGAAAGCGTGTCAGTTGCCCGCAGCGGCTCCCGCTGCGGGGGCTCGGCCAATCACCGTCGGGATCCCATTCGATTGCTTTAGGGCTTCCTCCAAAGCGGCGCGGTCGAGCACGAGGCGACGCTTGTCGGACTCGAGTCGGATAAGATCCTGCGCGCGCTCTCTGATGCTCCGCGTGCTCGAATCCTCTTCGAGAGGCGGATGGATCTCCACGTACAGCCGGTCGCCCAACCATCCAACCTTGATCGGCTGGTTGACGATCGCTACCGGAGTGCCGACCGGGACCAACGGATAGAGAAACTCGATATCCTCGGGATACATCCGCACGCAGCCGTGCGTCACCCGCATGCCGATTCCGTACGGCTTGTTCGTGCCGTGGATCAGATACGCCGATAGCCCGAGACGAAGCGCAAACCGTCCGAGCGGGTTGTTCGGCCCGGGAAGAATGGCCTCAGGCGGTGGCTCGCCGTTGCTTTTGCGTTCGGCCACGATGGACGCCGGGGGCCGCCAAGTCGGGTTCTCGGTCTTGTCTACGACCCGAGTGTGCGCGATCGGGGTCGACCAATCCATGCGTCCGATGCTGACGGGAAACGTGTGTACGACAGCCGGTTCGTGGACCTGACGCGGAGGAAAATAATAAAGCCGCATCTCGGGGACGTTGAGCACGAGACCCTTCCGCTCCGCGCTAGGCAAGATGTACTCGGTCGGGAGGATGACCTCTGCACCGTCGGCAGGCAGCCAGCGATCCACTGACGGATTGGCCATGACGATTTCTTGCTGACCCACGCCGAACCGCCGTGCGATGTCCACGAGCGTTTCATCGCGGGACGCAGCGATGGTGGACACCGAGCCGACGACTTCGTCGAAATGTGATGGCAAGACGAAATCCCGCGCTGCCGAGGACGATGCGACGAGCAGAGCGACCATGAGAACGGGGCGAGCGAGGGCGTTTTTCACGAGTAGACGATCATGTAGCGCGAAACCACGCGGCCGTCTCGAGCGCGATCACGCGCTCGATGATCGGTCACGCGACGGAAGAGATGTTCCTTCACTACTCGCACATCGAGCGCCAGGAGAAGCGAGGCGCCGTCGAGCGGGCCCTCGCGATCGTCGACGGTGCCAACGTGGAACATCGTGTGTAAGGCCTCCAAAGCGGGAGCCACGCTCGGAATGTCAGCCGACGCGAAACCACGCGGAACGACTGAGCTAACTTAGAGCGGGAAATGGGATTCGAACCCACGACTTCAACCTTGGCAAGGTTGCACTCTACCACTGAGTTATTCCCGCAAAAGGACGCCTTTGGTAGCTCGCATGAGGCCAGGCGTCAAGCGGCTGGCAGTGACTCGGACGCCACCGACCGGCCGTGCCAAAGGCGAATCTTTTCAGAGCCTTGCGCTCCCCTCGCGTTCACCCTCAAGGAAGTGAGACGCTGCGAAAGAGCTCCCACATGACCTCGTTCGCGTCGATGTCCGTGGTGGCCTCGCCGAGTCCGTCGAGCCGGCAGGGCTGGCCGGGCCAACAGTGCCCCGCGCCCTCGATGAGACAAACGCTCACGTTCGCATCGCCGTCGCACTCGTCGACGGTCTCGCAGGTCGCCAGGCCTTCCTCGTAGGTCACGCGCGCTTCACCACGGCAGCCATTCCGCTCGATCCAACCCTGCGTGGAATCGGAAACGCTCGTCGCAATATCCGAGCCTTCGACCGGGACCAAGAGATCGCCCGTTCCGTGAAAGTGAAGGACTGGGATCGGACGCGAGGGCTCACAGTCCGCGGCCGGAATCCCCAGAACGCTCGCTACTGGCGCAATCGCGGCGATCACGTCGGCGGCTTCGCAGGCGAGGCGGTGGGAGAGGAAGCCGCCGTTCGACATTCCGGTCGCATAAATGCGGCGTTCGTCGATGCAGCCGCGTTCACCGAGGTCTTCGATGAGGGCCCGCGCGAAGCCGACATCATCGATTCCTTCATCGGCCGCTTGACCGCAGCACGCGCCCCCGTTCCAGGAATTGGCGATACCGTTCGGGTAGGCGACGATGAAGCCTTCCCGGTCAGCGAGCGGGTCCATGTTGGTCAAGACCTGCTGA
The DNA here is from genome assembly GCA_965365555.1 of uncultured Myxococcales bacterium. Lineage (GTDB taxonomy): Bacteria > Myxococcota_A > Polyangia > Polyangiales > Houyiibacteriaceae > SG8-38. The sequence goes on from CBDUCC010000004.1 coordinate 16,074, forward strand.
CCGAGCCCAGAGGACGTGAAGCCGTGGAAGCTGAGGACCAAAGGGAGCGGCGTTTGCCCGTCATAGGACAGAGGAAGATGGAGCTCGTAGCTCCGTTCGATTCCATCATGGGCGAAGTCGACGTGGGTCACACTCCGATCGAGGCTTCCATCGACACAGCCGAGGCTCACTTGCTGACCGGCCGTCGTGCCGGATTCGTCGCTGCCGCAGGCCGCCGCGAGTGTCATCGAAAGTGAAAGGGCCACCAAAACCACAGAAATACGCATCATCGGCGAGCATCCTAACACGCTCGGACCCGGTGAGCGGCAGTAGTCACTCGTAGCGAAGGCCATCGACCGGAAGCATCCGAGCCGCCCAGTACGAGGGAGCGATCGTCGAGACCGTGCAGATGAGGAGCGCGATGCCGATCGTGATCAGGAAAACACTCGGATTGATCACCACCGGAAGATGATCGATGAGGTACACCTTCGGATCGAGGGGGAATTGGACCCGGTCGAGATAGGTCACGATCCCGCCGCCAACGAGCACCCCGAGCAGCGTGCCGATGACGCCGACCACGACGCCTTGCAGCATGAACACCCGGAGCACGGTGCCGTCCGTCGCCCCCATGGCCTTCAGGATCGCGATTTCACGCTTCTTTTCGAGCACGATCATGATCAGGGTGGCGATCACATTGAACGCCGCCACGAAGATGATCGTCGCGATGACGAGGGTGAGCGCAATCTTCTGAACCTCGAGCGCCGTGAAGAGGTTTCGGTTGAGCTCCGACCAGTCGAGCGAGTGAAAGGCGCCGCCGAGATCCTGCTCGATCCGGCGGGCGAGCTCGTAGGAGGTGTCCAAATCAAACACCCGAAGCTCGACGCCGGTGACGTTGTCCCCCTCGTCGAACAGATGCTGCGCCTCGAACAGGTCGGTGTAGACGAGCCCCGAGTCGTACTCCTGAAAACCGGCTTGAAACACCCCGATGACCCGAAACTCCCGAGAACGAGTCGAGCTCGCACCGGGCTCGCTGAGGCTGATGCCGAGCGCGGCCAGCGGTGAGATCAGACGAACGCGATCACCGACCTGGAGCTCTAGATCCTCCGCGAGCGTTTTGCCTACGATGATTCCAGGGAGGGAGTCGAGCGGCTCCTGGGCTCCGCCCTGCGCGAGCCCGGCCTCGAAATCGAGGTCGTCCGGCAGCGAGAGTGCCTCGTCATCGAGACCGTCGAGCATGGCCTCGATGGCGTCGGGCCGGGCGAGCTGGCCGAGATTCGGTCGGCGTGCTCGCCGGTCGGCTCGGCGCTTTTCCGCCCGCTTTTCTTTCTCCTGCTCCCAAATCGTCTTTCGGAGCTCGAGTTCTTGATCCGAAGGATCGGTCGTCCGGCCCGTAGCCTGGTCGTCGCGCCCAGTGGAGGCGCCTTGCTTGCCGTCACGCAGGTCGCGAAGCCACTGCCAGGTCGCATCCGTCGTCGCTTTACGAGCGACGGTGGGCTGCGACCCCGGCCGGCGAAGTCCCTGGAGGTCTCCGTCGATGATTTGCTGCGGCAGATCGAGCACGTTGCGAACTCCGGCGGGGGTCACCCCCTTCACGAGGACGACCGCCCGCCGCTCTCCCTTGGTCAGCATCATCTCGTTGATCGAGAAGGGCGCGATGCCCTCGACTTCGGGCATCTCGCCCACGGTGGCGAGCACGTCGCGATAGTCGCGGAACTCCCGCCCGTACTTGAGGACGAGGACGTGCGCGTTGACCCCCAAAACCTTGTCTCGAAAGGCTTTCTCGAACCCGGTGGTGATCGAAAGGACCGCCAGAAGCGCTGCCACCCCGAGTGCCACCCCGAAGATGGAGATCAGCGTGATCATCGAGACCGTCGCTCGCTTCTTCGAGCGGAGGTACCGGACCCCGATTTCCAGGCTGTAGCTCACGCCGAGCGTCTATCACGCCGGCGAGCCCGCGGCGATCCCACGAGTGAACTTGCCCCCTTTGAGCCAACTCACTAGCCTTCGCTAGATGAAGCGGATCTGGCCCTTGGCTGCATGCTTGGGGCTGCTGGTGGCCTGTCACCAGCAGCAACACGTGCGCCGTGAAGTTTGGCCTCCCGCCACGACGGCCGAACCCAAACCCGTGACGGCAGAGGCCGCCGCACCTCCTCCGAAGGTCCTCGACCCGGTCATCGTCGATATACCGGAGAAGTCGACGGTTGCTCAGGTACGCAAACAGCTGGACAAGGAGAACTACGGCAGGGCCCGAGAAGTCGCCGAGGCCGCCCTTCCGAGTGCCAACGCTGTCGACAAGGGTCGGCTTCATTGGCTGGCCGCGCGCGCCGCGCTCGAGGAAGGCTACACGCAGATCGCGCTCGCCCATCTGGACACGCTTGGCTCCTTCAATCATCCGCTCGCACGCTGGGCCCGGCTCAAGCGTGCCTCCCTGCTCCAGAACAAGGATCCTGCGACCGCGTCCGAGCTCGCAAGCGCACTGACCGACGACTGGGCTGGAGGCGACAAGGCGCGGCTGATCCACAGCAGGACGACCGACACGGATTCAAACGCGCATCTCACGCTGCGCGTGGATGGACCTCCCCCACGTGTCTCCCCGAAGGAGACTCCCGTTCGACCGCGGATGCAGCAGAGCCTCGACAAGGCGGATGCGCTCTACAACGCGAAACGGTACCGGGAGGCCGAGCGGCTGTTCGGAAAGCTCGTGCGTCATTTGAAGACAGGCAGCACCATCTGGTGCAAGGCCCGATACACGCAAGGACGCGCGCTGCTGCAGGCCCGGGAGCGCACGCGTGGAGCCCCGGTGATGCGCGAGGTCGCCAACAAGTGCATGCGAGCGGCAACCGCGGATACGGGGGCATGGGCACGCTACCACGCGGCACGCGCTTACGGCCGAATCGGCGAGTGGCAGGAGTCCGTACGGCAGTTCGAGAAGCTCGAAGCGCAAGCACCGGCACATCGCTTGGCCGATGATGCGAGCTACCGCGCCGCACTTGCCGAGCTCGAGACCGGGCACGAGGCGGCCGCGAGAGCGCGCCTGGCCAAGCTGCCGAAGAAATATCCGGACGGCGACATTTGGCCCCGAGCGCTGTTCAAGCTCGGCTGGCTCGAGCTGCGCGCCGGGGACTTCCAAGCGGCGTACGAGCACTTCGACGACCTGGTGAAACGCGGCGGCGACGAGGACGAAGAGGGGATCACGGGCCGCGCCGACTACTGGCGCGCGCGCACCCTGTTCATGCTGGGCCAACGAATCGACGCGGTCGCTGCGTACGAGGACATCGTGAAACGATGGCCGCTTCGCTACTACGCGCAGCAGTCGCTCTGGAGACTGGGCGAGATCGTGCCCGAGCGCGCAAGAGCCATGCTCGACGAAATGCGGACGACCGAAGAACCGACCCGAATGGTATTCGCCTGGCGGGACGAGTTTGATGATCCGGCCTTCGACCGCATGGTGGAGCTCTTGATCGTGAACGAAGTGACCTACGCGTCCTCGGAAATGCAGGCACTTCGGATGCTGGGAAGCGACGTCGATCCGGAGATGGCCGTCGTCGGGGCCGTGCTGCTACAGCACGCCGGTGCGCAGACCAAGCTGAGCAAGGTGATCCGCGCGCACTTCGAAGACTTCGAGGGGCTATTGCCCAAGGGTGAAGGTCGATTGATCTGGGAGGCAACCTACCCGCACGCGTTCTCGCCACTGATTGAGAAGGTCGCCGAAGACGAGGACATCCCCTCTTCCTTCGTCCGTGCCGTCGCCCGCGAGGAAAGCTCGTTCGACCCTGAGGCCGTCTCCTGGGCGAAGGCCTATGGGCTGGTGCAGCTCATCATGCCCACGGCCAAACGCTTCGCTCCGGAAGTCGGCGAGAAGGCCACACCTCGAACGCTCCGCAAGCCCGAGGTCAACCTCAAGATCGGAGCCCGTTACATGGCATGGCTCTGGGAACGCCTGAACGAGAACCCGGCTCTGGTACCTGCCGCATACAACGCCGGGGAAGGCGCGGTCCGCCGCTGGCTCGAAGAGGACGCGGACCGACCGCTCGACGTCTTCATCGAGGAGATCCCGTACGACGAGACGCGACGGTACACCCGACGAGTGCTTCAGACCTTCGGGGTCTACCATTGGCTCCAGAACGAGCAGCTTCCCGAGCTTCGCGCACAGCTCCCTGGAAACGGCGGGGCCGCCCGCTTCAGCGCTCTTCCATGAGGGTTACGCGAGGACCTTCGGCAAGAGCGAGCCGAACTCGATGGCCTTGTTGATGTCTCCGTCGACCTGGAGCTTGCCCTGCACGAAGGCGATCTGAGGGTCGAGGTTCCCTTTGAGGATCTCGGCGAGATGCGAGTCGCGAATCGTCAACCTGGCATCGGCGTGTTTCCCGGTGCCCTCGACGACACTGCGTTCTTCGAGGTCGATCCGCCAGCTCTTGTCCGCGCTGCCGGTGACACGAAGCTGGAACGTCCCCTCGCCAAGCGAGCGATCGCGGGGCGCCTTCTCCAGGGTCGATCGCATCTGCGCCACGAACGCCTCGGCAAGCTCCGCGGCGACCTTTGCCTCCGCCTCGTCGATCGTGGCATCGCGATCCGGAACGACCGCAGCCTCGAGCTCGTTGGCCGCTTCGCGCAGATAGCGCGCGAATACGTCGAGATCCGGCATCACCGCGGGCGACGAGATCGGACTGATCGACAGCACGCCGTTGTAGCTCAGCACCGTGATCAGCAGACCCATCCCGTCGACCAGAGGCGCCATGCCCATCGTAGCTAGAAGCTTGTGACCTGCCATGTAGAGGTCCATCTGCGGGCCCGGCACGTTGGTGATGACGCAATTGAAGATCGGGTTGTGCAGCTCGGAAACGCGAAAGCGCGAGTAGAGCCGAGTCATCCGGTTGGCCAATCCGAAAGGGATGAATTCCCAGAGATCGACGAGCGCGCGGGTGGCGCCCGCTCGTTCGAACGCCTTGCCGCCCTTGGTGTGAGCCTTGATGACCTGAAGGCGCTCCACTGGGTCGGCGATGTTGGTCGCCAGGTCCAGCATCATGGCGGATACCTTGTTGCCCATCTGGCCGCGCTCGCTCTCGCCGCGCGTCGAAACGGGAATCATCGCGATCAACGGCTTGTCGGGAAGTGCTTCTCTCTCGTCGAGATACCGGCGGAGCGCCCCTGCGCAGATCGCGAGGACCACGTCGTTGAGCGTGCATCCGGTGGCCCGTCGGATCCCCTTCACGCGGTCGAGCTCCAGAAGCGCCGTGTTCCAGATGCGCTGCCCGTTGATCGTGTGATTCATGGGCGTCGGCGGGGCGGTCATCGGAATCGGAGGAGCTTCCACGCCCTTTTGCTGCACCTGCGCCGCTGCGCGCAGCGCTCCACGCACCTCCGATGCGACACGTCGAATCTCGCTCGGCTTACCGAGAATCTTGCGTGCCGTGTGGCCGAGAACTTCGATTTCGTTCGGCACCGGCGGCACCGCACGGGGTGTCGGCGGATCGAAACGACGGGGATCCTTGGTGACGTCGAGCAGGACCCCCATCATGTCGGCTCCGGAGACGCCGTCGATTGCCGCGTGGTGGACTTTGCTGATGATCGCGACCGATCCAGGAGGCACCTGCGGAATCTCGTCGAGACCTTCGATGAAGGTCATTTCCCAAAGCGGACGCGTTCGGTCGAGCGGCGTGCTGAAGATGCGAGCCGCGAGTCGGCGGAGCTCTCTCCAACGGCCGGGGCTCGGCAGCGCCACGTGCTGAAGGTGCATGTCGAGATTGAACGCAGGATCTTCGACCCAGTAGGGCTTGCCAATGCCTAGCGGAACCATGGCCAGGCGCTGACGCAGGCGGGGTACCAGGTGCACCCGGGTAGCGAGCGTTTCGTGAAATGCGTCGAAGGTCATCGAGCCTTCGAAGACGAGGACGCTGCCGACATGCATCGGCTGGTGCGAATCCTCGAGGAAGAGAAAAGAGGAGTCGAGTCCGGTAAGCGGCTGCATGGCCGACCTACACTACTCGAAAGTCGCGTCGAGATCCTTCAAAAGCCGCTTCTGCTCGCGACTGAGCTTCTTCGGGACCTCGATCTCCGCAACGCAGACGAGATTCCCGCGTCCGCGCCCGTTGAGACGCGGTACGCCGGCGCCGCGAACGAGGATGGTGTCGCCGTTTTGGGTACCTGAGGGCACCTTGACCGTCTGCACGGCATCCTCGTCCTCCTCGAAGGCTGGCACCTCGACCTTGGCGCCCAGGGCGGCCTGCGGATAGGTCAGGACGAGCCGATGAATCAGATCGAAGCCTTCGCGCTCGAAATCCTCGTCGCGCTCGATGTGCACGGTGACGTAGAGGTCGCCAGCAGGCCCTCCACGCGTTCCCTCTTGGCCGCGTCCGCTCAACCTCAGACTCTGTCCGCTGTCGACGCCGGCGGGCACGTTGATCTTGACCACGCGCTCGCTCTGAGCCTGACCGGCGCCGTCACAAACGTCGCAGGACTCCTTCGCCGCAGACCCGCGTCCGCGACAGGTTGGGCAGCTGGTCGTCATGACGAAGGCACCCTGGGCGCGCGCCCCCTGGCCGCGTCCGCCGCAGGTGCCACAGCTTTGAAGCTCGCCATCCTTGGCTCCGGTTCCGCTGCACGCGTCACAGGGAGACGGGTGCGAGAGGTCGATCTCGCGCGTCGTCCCAAAGGCAGCCTCACGCAAGCTCAACTGCACGTCCGTGCGCACGTCCGAGCCGCGAGTCGGCGCATTGGGATCGCGCCGACGGCGACCGAAGCCACCAAAGCCGAAACCGCCACCGCCGCCGAACAGATCGCCGAAGATGTCCTGAAACTGGCTGAACACGTCGCCCATGTCGCCGAAGCCGGGAGCGCCGGCCCCGCCGAGCCCGGCGTGCCCGAAGCGGTCGTAGACCTGTCGCTTCTGAGGATCACTGAGAACGGCGTATGCCTCGGCGCAGAGCTTGAACCTCTCCTCGGCCTCGGGGTTGTCCGGGTTTCGGTCGGGGTGGTGCTCAAGCGCCTTCTTACGGTACGCCTTCTTCAACTCGACGGTGGTGACCTCGCGGGTGACTTCGAGAACTTCGTAGTAATCAGGCTTGGCCATGGCTTCCGTGGGTTGGTCGACGCCGCCAAGATAAGGACGGTTGCGGCTCGGTCAAGACTCCCGAAAAGTCAGGATCTGCTCGACTATTCAGGGTTTCGCGGCTGTGCCCGCCTGGCCGCGCCGCAGAACGTCTTGGACCAGAGCATCGGGAAGCGTCCCGCTCCGCTGAAAGCCTCGCATGTGGAGAATCGGCTCGCCGCCGAGGTCGGCCGCGGTGCGTCCTCGGATCTGTTGGACGTACTTGCGGGGCTCGAACGGCACGAGCTTACTCGCCGGGTCGACTTGGACGCGCTCGAGCAAGGCGAGCAGAGACCGGAGCGAATTCATCTTCATGTAGGGGCAGGTGGCGCAGCCGCCAGCGGTCGAGCAGCCCTCGCCGCCAGCGACGCCTGGAACGATGCCGAGTCCGCTGGCCTCGTCCTGTGCGACGGCCTCCGGTGCGACTGGAAATACGATCTCGGCGCTGATTTCGGCTCCCCCTTCGGAGACGTAGTCGCGAAGTCGCTCCTGGACCTGCCGAACGATGGGGGTGATCATTCCCGCTTCGGTTCCGAGGATGAATCGGAGATGGCTCGACTCGCCATTCGCGATCGCCTCATCGACTTTGCCGAGGACGAACGCGAGGATGTTCGACGTGGATCCGACGACCCCGTGACCCTCTCTCTGCGCTTCGAGCCCTAGCGCGAACATTTCACCGGGCACCTCGAGATGGGCGGTCACGAACACGTCGGGATAATGCTCCCGCACGAGCTCGACGACCTCGCGCCCAAACATGTGGTGAACGATGCAGGTCCCCTGCTCGAAATAGTGAAACCTGGGGAGCAGCGAACGGACCGAGGACCGGTCATGGGCCGGATGAAGCTGCTGGATCTGTTGGTCCGACATCTCGGCGAGACTCGCAAACATGTGCGCGAGGTTGTCGCCCATGTACGTGTCCGGTCCGAACCAGATCTCGACATCGGGGATCTGCGCGGCGGCCTGCAGAACAGTCTGCACGACGTTCGAGGAGGTGCAGGTGATCGTTGGGACCAGCGCATGGGCTTTGGCCTTCGTCACCAGGCTCGTGTTGATGTAGACGACATGGAGCGATCGAGGGATCTTCGATGCTTGGTCAAGATACGCGCCGTACACGGCTGCCTCGGCCGATTCCGCGAGCGAACAGCCAATGGGCTCGGCGGCGACCCGGTAGACGGCAACATCTTCGTGGCCGGATGCATCGAGCATCGCGCGAACGTTCTCGCTCATGAAGTCCACCCCGAGCACGGCCACGGTCCGAACTCCGGCCTCGGCCATGGCGATGGCACGGTCGGCCATGGCCAACGAATCGGACACGTGAATGTGAGGCCAACTCGATGCGGACAGGACGCCTTGGAGCTCCGGGTCCATGTAGAAGTGGGCTACGATGCCTGCGTTCTTGTCCTCGAGGAGCTTGCTGAGCTGGGCGACGAGCGCGGGGTCCGGCTTCAAGAACGCCGCCTGGGCCTCCGCGAACGCACCCTTCGGAATCAGAGCGTCGGAGGTGATGCGTAGCGATGGAAATACCGGCAGCGTCATTGGGGACCCGCTTCGCGAGAAAAAGAGAGTATACCTTCCGGCCGACGCTCCTCATGTCAAGCGATCCCTCAGCGACCTCCGTCTACGTTCACTTCCCCTGGTGCGCACGAAAGTGTCCCTACTGCGACTTTGCAACCGAGCCGCTGCGCTCGGAATCGCTTCCCCACGAAGCCTATGCGGATGCGTTGCTGCGCGAGCTCGAGGCGCGCGCGGAAGATCTTCGGGGAAGGGTTCTGACTTCGGTTTTCTTCGGCGGGGGAACACCATCGCTGTGGAACGCCAACGCGCTCGGCCGCACCCTGGCAGGGATCCGAGGCGCATTCGACGCCGAGGTCGAGGACCTCGAGGTCACCACGGAATGCAATCCGAGCTCGTTGAGTCGCAACGGCGCCGCTCGGCTTCGAGAGGTCGGGGTCGATCGGCTCTCGATCGGAGTGCAATCGCTCCGGGACCGGCACCTGGGTTTCCTCGGGCGCCTTCACGATTCGGGACGCGCCATCGAAGCGCTCGAAGAGGCCGTCGCCGAGATCCCGCGCGTGAGCGCCGACCTGATGTTCGGCATGCCCGGACAGAGCTCGGCGGAGCTCCATGAAGACATCGCACGCATCTCCGACACGGGGGTGCGACACGTCTCCGCCTATGCTCTGACGATCGAAGAGAAGACGATGTTCGGTTCCCTTCACCGCGCGGGCAAGCTCGAAGTCGCCCCCGAGGAAGCCTACGCAACGTTGTTCGAAGACGTCGAAAGCTCGTTTGACGCGCTTGGCTGGCGCCACTACGAGGTGTCGAACTACGCGATCGCGGGCCAAGAGTCGCGTCACAACATCCACTATTGGCGTGGAGGCGCATACCTCGGACTCGGCGCCGCGGCAGTCGGTTGCCTAGACCAGGGGCCCGGCCGCGCGGAGCGCTGGCGAAACGACCCGAACCCTCAACGGTATTTGAGTGGGAATACGCTCGAGTCGGAGACCGAGACACTGGGCCCAGACGAGATCATTCGTGAAGCGCTCATGCTCGGACTGCGAACGGCCGAAGGCGTGAACCTCCGGGACTCCAAGCTGCGCGCGGGTCGAGAGCTGGAAGCAGGCCGCCGAAACGAGATCGAAGACGGACTGGAACGCGGTGACTTGGAACGAAGCGGAGACTGGCTCCGCGTGCCGAGAAGCCGCTGGCTGAAACTTGACGGGATTGTGCGAGACTTGTTCTAGAGTGCGGATCGGTGGAGATTGATTTCGAAGAGGTGGGGGTCTCCGGCCTGGCCAAGTCGTACGGACCGACGCTGGCACTCGCCGGTGTAGACCTGCGGTTTGCGGCCGGAACGGTGTCCGTGATCCAGGGCGCGAATGGGTCCGGAAAGTCGACGCTGCTCTGGTTGCTGGCCCTTCTTGGTCATCCAACGAAAGGCGAGATTCGCTACGGACGGTACGGCTCGGACTTCGCAGACGAGCTCCGCGGGAGCATCGGTTTCGTCGCACACCAACTTCAGCTCTACCCAGGGCTAACGGGCCGTGAAAACCTGCTCTTGGCAGCTAAGCTCCAAGGGATCGATCAGGCGGCCGCACGCGTTCGGGAGCTCGGCAACGCGCTTGCCGTGGAAGAATACTGGGAGCGACCGGTACGGACCTACTCGCGGGGGCAGGCCCAGCGGGTCTCGATCGCGAGGTCCTTGTTGCACGAGCCGCGCCTTCTCCTGATGGACGAGCCGGCCACGGGGCTCGACACGAGCTCGACGGAATCCGTCGTCGAGCTCATCGAACAGGAGAAGCATCGCGGCGCCATCGTCGTCGTCGTCACCCACGAAACGAGCTTCGCCGACGAGATCGGCGATCGGGTACTGTACATGAACCGAGGCCGACTCGTGGAGAGCCCGCGATGAGCCTCCTTCGAGCGGCCTGGCTCGTAGCCTGGAAAGACATCCAACTCGAGCTCCGGACCAAAGAGATCCTGACGTCCACGGGTCTTTTCGCGGTTCTCGTGGTGACGCTGGGTTCGCTCGCCTTCTATACGGACCCCGTGAGCGCTCCGAACGTCGCTCCCGGCGTGCTTTGGATCTCCATCCTCTTCTGCGGAATCCTGCTGATCGGCCGGAGCTGGGCCCTCGAACGCGAGAACGATGCGGTGTTTGGGCTCCTGATGTCGCCGATGCCCCGGTCCGCCATCTACGTCGGTAAGACACTGAGCGCGTTGTTGCTCCTCTTCATCGTGGAGTTGCTCCTCGTCCCACTCTGCTTGGTCTTCTTTCAGATCGAACCCGGCGGTGTGATTTTACCGCTTCTGGCGCTGGTATTTCTCGGCTCGGTGGGCTTCGTGTCCACGGCCACGCTGTTTTCGGCAGTGGGAATTCGCACCCGGGCCCGGGACCTCATGCTGAGCGTCCTCGTGTTTCCGTTGGTTGCGCCGGCACTGCTCGCATCGGCCGTCGCGACCCGCGAGCTCTTTGGCGGCGCCTCCACCGCGGAGATCCTCGGCTGGATGCGGATCCTCACCGCGTTCGACCTTCTGTTCGTCGCGTTCGGAGTGTGGGTATCCCGCTACCTGCTGTCCGAGACCTGAGTCTCAGCGGTAGGCACGGATCAGATCCAGCGCGACGGGGTCCGACCAGTCGAGCGCACCGTCGTAGCGAAAGCGAATCACACCATCGGCGTCGATGATCCAGGTCTCGGGGAAGAGCTTGGTCCCGAACATGCCGTTGACGACAGTCCGCTCGGCATCGAGAAGGCTGGTGATGCGAGAGGTGGGGGCAATGATCGTCGACGCCTCGTCCCAGCTTCGGTCGGTGGAGATCGCGACCACCTCGACGTCGCCCCAGGGCTCCACGATCTCCGCAAGAAGCTCGATGGTGGGCATCTCTTGGATGCAGGGCCGGCAGGTCACGGTCCAGAAGTTCATCACGATGACTTTCCCGCGATGTTCGGAGAGCTTCCACTGTTCTCCGCCCTGTTCGGGAAGCGTGAAGTCGGGAGCCCGAAGTGAGGCGCCGAGATAGTGCGGGACACCGCCTTCGCCATCCATCAACGCTTCGTAGCGAGCGTTGCCGAGGACCGCGCGAAACGGGGCTTCCCCGGCGCGGGCACGGGAGTCGGCGATCGCGCCGGAAAAGATGAAGATCACCGGGAGCGCGATGACGGCCACGATCAGGCTAGCGATCACTTCTCGCTTGGACACCGGCAGCTCTTAGCGCTTTTCGAGCCCGAGTGAAAGTGGATCGGGATCGAGGGGCGGGCGCACTTTGTGCGCGCCGACCTGGAGGAAGACCCCTTGCTCGTCTTCGCCGATCCAGTCGCTCAACTTGCTGACGGCATGGTTATCAAACCTCGCGGGGCATCGACCTTCGCGCACGCCACACCAGAGCGCGCCCTCAGGGCCCTGACGTAGCGTCGCCGAATCGAGCGGCTCGCGAAGCTCGCCGGACAGTAGGAGCTCGATTCCCTCGTCCGATGCGACGACGTCCTTCACGAAGTACGCAGGCCCGTCGATCTGCACGTACGCCCAGTTGATCGCGTTGCTCAGACAAAAGCGTCCGTCCTCTGCCCGGTCGATCCAAGCGTCGAAGGAGCGGACGAGCTTCGGATGTTCGATGCGATCGCTGCCATTGAACCATCGGCCGCGGGCGTCGCGTCGAATCTCCGTCTCGCGGGTCCGACCTTGAAGAAACTGAGCTGGGTCCATGACCGTCGGCAGACTACAATGCGGACGCATGGCGCGGAAGAGCCGAAAGCTCGTGGTCGTATCGAACCGCGGACCCTATCGGCACGAATCCAGCCGCGGCCGCGAACGCTGGGTCCGAGCAGCCGGAGGTTTGGTCACGGCGCTCGACCCGGTTCTGCAACAGCGGGGCGGGGTCTGGGTGAGCGCGAAGCCCGCGAAGGATTTCGACTCCGTCACGATACCGGCGCCTCATCTCGACTACGACCTGGCCCATGTCTCGCTAAAGCGACCGGACCAGCGTGGTTTCTACGAAGGCCTCTCGAACGCGGTGCTCTGGCCGCTCCTTCATGGCTTCGAGCCCACGATCCAGGTAGGTCAGGCCCCCTGGTCGAGCTACGTGAACGCGAACCTCGCGTTTGCGGAGACGGCGCTCTCGATGAGCAGCTCTGGGGATCTGTTCTGGGTCCAGGACTATCACCTGATGCTCCTCCCGGAGCTTCTACGCTCGAAGCGGCCGAAGGCCCGAATCGGTTGGTTCTGCCACATCCCCTGGCCTCCGCCCGACACGTTCGGAATCCTGCCCTGGCGCGAAGAGATCCTCGAAGGCCTGCTCGGAGCCGATGTCCTCGGGTTTCACCTCCCCGAGTACGCCGAGCATTTCCGACAATGCGTCGAACGATTCACGGTCTATCGATGCCAAGGCGACCGTATTCGCTGCAGAAACCGGAACGTGGAAACCATCGCGGCACCGATCGGGGTTCCCGTCGACGAGCTCCAGGCTCTTTCTCTCGATCCCGATGTCGGACGGGAGGTGGAGCGCATCAAGGCGATGATGGGAAACCGTCAACTGATCTTGGGCGTCGATCGCTTGGACTACACGAAGGGGATTCCGGAGCGACTGACCGCGTTTGAGCGCGTGCTTCGGGGAAGCAAGAGCGCACGCACCCGGTACGCTCTGATCCAAGTGATGGTACCAAGCCGAACCGACGTGAAGGCGTACTCGGACCTCAAGGAGGAGGTCGACCGGATGGTGGGCGACATCAATGGCCGGTACGCTGAAACGGGCCGAGTGCCGGTCCACTACCTCTACCGTAATCTGAGCCAGCGAGCTCTCTTTGCGCACTATCGGGCCGCAGACGTGGCCTTGGTGACCCCGCTTCGCGACGGGATGAATCTGGTGGCCCACGAGTACGCGGCCGCACGAACCGACGACGACGGTGTGTTGGTCCTGAGCGAGTTCGCCGGCGCTGCAAAGCACTTGAAGGGTGCGGTCCTGGTGAACCCGTATGACGCCGAGTCGACCGCAAGCGCCATACAGCGGGCTTTGACCATGCGGCCGGCCGAAAAGAAGCGACGCATGCGCGCGCTTCGCGCGGAGGTCATGCGACTCGACGTACATCGTTGGGCCGACGAGTACGTCCGGGCTCTGGAGGGGCGTTGAGGCCGCTCGATTCACTGGCAGAGCGCATCGCCGGGCTCGATCGACCTCTGCTCCTGGCGCTCGACGTCGACGGCACGATTTCGCCAATCGTCCGTGACCCCGATCGTGCTCGAATCCCGGATCCGACGATCGCGGTCCTGCGGGAGCTGGCCAACACACCCGGTGTCGTGCTGGCCTTGATCACCGGACGCGATTTCGATTCTCTTCGGAGGATGGAACAGCTCGACGGAATCTGGCGCGCGGTCGAGCACGGCGGGCTCGTCCTCGGCCCAAACGAGCGACCCGGACAACGTCTGCTCCCCGAACGCCAGCAGAAAGCGTTGGAGCGTTTCGCTGACTGGGTCGCCGAGCACGCATCGGACGCCTTCGTCGAACGAAAGCCCCAAGCAATTGCGGTCCATGTGCGAGGGATCGCGATGACTGACCCGAAGCGCGCCGAGCGCTTGATGAGCGAAGCCGACGCCTTGGCGACCGGACTCGGACTTCACGTGCGCCGCGGCAAGGCATTGCGAGAGGCCGAGGCGGTGCCGAGCGACAAGGGTGTCGCGCTCAGGACGATTTTCGAGCGGAGCGGAGCGCGTTCGGTGTTCTTCGCCGGGGATGATCTGACCGACCTTCCTGCGATCGCTTTCGCGTCGGAGCATGGCGTCGGTACATTCGTCGGTTCGAACGAAGCGCGTGCCACGCCGTCGACCGAGGCTGTGATCCTCGACGGCGTCGCCGATGTGGAGGAACTGTTGCGGGGGCTTGTCGCGCATCTTGGACGCTGAGCGGTGGCGCGAGCACCCTTCCGTGATAGAGGCCCGGCATGCTGAAGCCTGAGCTCACGGAGGTGATCCGGATTGCGCGGGGGGCCGGCACGATCCTGATGGACGTGTATGCGACCGATTTCAGCGTGGCCTACAAGGCAAAGTCCGACCCGGTGACGGAAGCCGATACCCGTGCCAACGAGTACATTGTGGACGAGCTTCGACGAGCGTTCCCCGGCGACGGCATCGTTGCCGAAGAGTCCGAAGATCAAAGCGACGGGCTCGAAGCGAGGCGCTGCTGGTACGTCGATCCAGTCGACGGCACCAAGGAATTCGTCGCGAGAAATGGGGAGTTCGCGGTGATGCTCGGTCTCGCGATCGACGGCGAGGCCAAGCTGGGCGTCGTCTTCCAGCCCGTCACCGACAAGCTCTACGCCGGCATCGTCGGCGAGGGCGCCACCCTCGAGCAACATGGGAACCGCCAGGAGATCCGCGTGAGCGAGGTAGCCGATCCGCGGAGCCTGAAACTAGTCGTATCGCGCTCGCACCGAAACCGCGCAGTCGGTCGAGTGGTGCACGAGCTCGGCATCTCCGGCGAAACGCAGATCGGCTCCGTAGGGCTCAAGGCGGGCTTGATTGCGGAGCGTGCGGCCGACCTCTACCTGCACATCTCCGACAAGTCGAGCGCCTGGGATGCGTGCGGCCCCGAGGCGGTGCTCCGCGCGGCCGGCGGTCGTTTCACCGACCTGGCCGGCGACCCCTACCACTACGGCGGCGCGGACATGCGGAACCGAACCGGCATCCTCGCCTGCAATGCGGTCGCGTACGACGCGGTCCTGCCGGTCGCCAAGAGGGCAGCGCGCGCCATCGGACTGATTGGATAGAGGCATGGCGCCGGTCGACTGGCAGGGAGCATGGAGAGAAGGGCGGACCCCCTGGGATGCCGGACAATCGCCGCCCGCGCTTCGGGAGCTTCTGGCCGCTGACCTGGTACCGCCCGGCCGCTCACTCGTCCCAGGCTGCGGCACCGGATACGACCTGGCGAGCCTGGCGCGGGCCGACCGCGAAGTGATCGGGATCGATCTCTCCGAGAAGGCCCGCGACGCCTTTTACGAGATGCATGACGACCTGCCCGGACCGGTCCGGTACGAGGTGACCGACTTCTTCGCCTTCGAAATCGAGGGCGGGGTCGACTTCGTCTGGGACTACACGTTCTTCTGCGCGCTCGACCCGCACCGCAGAGGCGACTGGGCGAAGGTCATGGCCCGGCTTGTGAGGCCGGGCGGTCTGCTCGCCACCCTCCTTTTCCCGTTCGAGGATCCGATTTCGGATCGGGAGGGGCCGCCGTGGCCGATCAATACAGAGCTCGTTCGTGGCTTCCTCGGGACGAGTTTCGACGAAGTGCAAGTGACGACTGTCGAGCAAAGTCATCCCGGCCGTGAGGGCCGGGAACGACTCGCGATCTGGCGCCGTCGCCGCTAGCCCGGGTCGGGAAGCTCGAGTGATGATGCCTTCCATCTCACCTCGGAGAAGCCAAGACGATAGCGAGCTGTAGCGCCCTTCTCTTGCACACCGACCCAAACCTGCGTGGTCCCGATCGGGAACTCGCCACGGACCATCGGATCCCGGCTGCCCGCGCGGTTGTCGTTGCAAAGCACGGAGCCGTCCGGTTTGCGGACCAGGAGTGTCGTGTCCGAGCGCGAACGAGCGAGGACATAGAGTTTGAAGAACGCGGTCTCCGCATCCACCAGATAGTCGGGGGTTTCGCCGATCCAACCCCGGCACTTTCGGTGAACGGAGCGCGCCTCGATCTCGCCGACGGCCTCGCCGGCGTCCACC